>CADCQH010000046.1 GCA_902803605.1 uncultured Bacteroidales bacterium
CAATGCATGTTTCGTCGATGTGGGTCATGAACGCGAAGCATTTCTGCACTACCAAGATTTAGGCAAACATTTTCTCTCTCTGGAGAAGTACGTAAAGCAGGTGGTGAGCGACCGCCGCAAACTCGCACCTATGTCAAAGGCTGCGAATCAGTCATCGCTGGAGAAAGTGGGAAGCATTCAGGACGTGCTCGAACTGGGACAGGAAGTGATGGTGCAGATCATCAAAGAGCCCATCAACACCAAAGGTCCCCGCCTGACATCGGAAATCTCTTTTGCAGGACGATACATCGTCCTCATTCCCTTTGACGACAAAGTCAATGTCAGTTCGAAAATCAAGTCGAAAGAGGAGCGAGCCCGTCTGAAACAACTCATTCAGAGCATCAAACCCCGAAACTTCGGAGTGATCGTCCGAACAGTGGCAGAGGGCAAACGCGCTGCCGAACTGAACAACGAGATGAGCCTGCTCGTCGAGTCGTGGAACGATTGCATCGCAAAGATTCAGAAAGCAACAAGTCTGCCAGTACTTGCACACGAGGAAACTGGCCGCACTGTCTCCATGCTGCGTGACCTCTTCAACCCCTCCTATGAAAGCATCCATGTCAACAACGAGGAAGTCTTCAAGGAAGTGAAGCGATACGTCGGTCTCATCGCACCAGAAAGAGAAAAGATAGTCAAGCTCTACAAGGGTAACGTCCCCATCTTTGACAACTTCGGAGTGACGAAGCAGATCAAGTCAGGACTTGGGCGGACCGTAAGTTTCAAGCACGGCGCATACCTCATCATCGAGCACACAGAAGCCCTGCACGTCGTTGACGTCAACTCGGGCAACCGCAACCGCGGTCTCGACAACCAGGAGGAAAACGCCTTCGCCGTCAACATGGAAGCGGCAGAGGAACTTGCCCGCCAACTCCGGCTCAGGGACATGGGAGGCATCATCGTCGTCGATTTCATCGACATGGACAACGCAGAGCACAACCAGAAACTCTACGAACACATGACGCAAATCATGAAGAGTGACCGTGCCCGCCACAACATCCTCCCGTTGAGCAAGTTCGGACTGATGCAAATCACCCGACAGAGAGTCCGTCCAGCCATGGACATGCACGTGGAGGAAGTCTGCCCCACCTGCTTCGGCAAGGGAGTCGTGAAACCCTCCATCCTGTTCACAGAGACATTGGAGCGCAAAATTGACTACATCGTCAACAATCTTGGTATGAAGAAGTTCAAGCTCTACGTCAATCCATACGTGGAAGCTTACATCACCAAAGGCCTCATCAGCCAATACCTGAAGTGGCAGATGACTTACGGCTTTGGCGTCAAAATTTATCCAAGTCAGGAATTGGGCTTCCTGCAGTACAAGTTTATCGACCCCAAGGGTAACGAGATAGACATGACAGAAGAGATGGAAACCCGATAAAACCTTGAAACAATTGTTTCGCAACAATTGACACACAGAAAACTTAAAGAGAGCGCATCACACGATACGCTCTCTTTCTTATGTACAGACATTGCACTTTCCAACGGAATCAGCAATTAACGCACGATTTCTAATGAATAATCGTGAGATTATTGCTATATTTGTGCCACATTTACGAAAGCGCATCATTCAACACGAATAGAAAGAGTCAATGAAAGTAATTGTATCAAATGAAATTGAACAAATCTGCCCTGAATTTGTTGGGGCATGTTTAGAGGCGGAAGTCGTGAACACTCCCTACAATGAGGAATTGTGGTCGGAGATAAAGCAACTTTCAGAGAAGTTCCGTCAGGAACTGACCACAGAGTCCCTGAAGGAACTGACCAGCATCTCTGCGACCAGAAAGGTGTACAGGGCTTGCGGCAAAGACCCTTCAAGATACCGTCCAGCCTCCGAAGCGTTGATACGTCGCGTGCTGCAAGGCAAAGAACTCTATCAGCGCGACACCCTCGTTGACCTCGTCAACCTGGCATCCATCGCCTATGGATACAGCATTGGCGGCTTCGATGCAGACAAGTTCGTCGGCGACACACTCACCTTGGGCATCGGACGTGAAGACGAACCCTATGAGGGTATCGGACGAGGCAACATCAACATTCACGGACTGCCAGTATATCGAGATGCTCAGGGAGGTGTGGGCACACCAACCAGCGACAACGAACGTACCAAAATGACCCTCGACACCCACCATCTGGTCGTGCTCATCAACGGCTACGACGGCAATGAACAGCGTGTCAAGGACAATGCCGCATACATCCAGACCCTGCTCCGCCAATATGCCCATAGCGACGGTGGAACATACCATCTTTACAGGTAGAAGTTTCCTTACGAGAAAAGGTGGGTTTCCTTACGAGAAAAGGTGGGTTTCGACGGACATAAGGCAGGGTTATTTGGGAATAAGGGTGCCTTTTTCTACGACGGGTTCTAAATCTTTTTAGGACGGGACGGAAAAATATCTGGAACGCGTCGTAGGAAAATCTGAAGGCGGGTCCAAAGGGAAACGTACCATGGGTCGAGACAAAAGGGAGAATAGGTCGACTTAAAAGGGGAAATGTCTCAGGATGATAGGGTTTATGACGTACGACATAAACAATTGTGGCGGACGCCACAAAGTGTTGTGATGTCCGCCGCAAAGTCTCGTGGCGCCCGCCAAAATTTCAGACGCACTTAGTCTATCTTTTTCCTCGAAATTCTGAATTCTTTGGCAAAGATACAAAATGCAAGGGAGAAATCCAAATTATTTTCGTCCTTTTTTAGTTGAGAGTTGGGGGCTGAGGCGGCTTTGACCCAAACCTTAACCCTAATGGGAAAACATTTTCATGAAAACATTACGGGTTTCGGAAGAAATGTCGTACCTTTGCAGACAATTATGAAAAAAGAAGAAAAATCACCTGTATATGGTCGCGACGTGATGGAACTGGTCACAGTGGCTGTGGAGTATTGCGCTTTCCTTGACCAGACGGAGGGGAAGACACGCATGAATTTTGTGGATACGCTGATGAAGCTGCTGCCCCTGCTCTATCTGAAGGCTGCATTGCTGCCTAAGTACGAGATTCTGGACGGCGACTATATGGCCGAGGATTATGTGACGGAGGAGAATTACAATATAGTACGTGCAAACATCAGCATCGTCATGGGCGAGAAAGATGACTATCTGGACGTGTTCATGGAGGACATGAAATACAGCGAGTCGCCCATCCTGACGACGGTGAGCGAGAATCTTGCGGACATCTATCAGGAACTGAAGAACTTCGTGATGGCGTATAGGAATGCCAACAACGAGGAACTGATGATGAATGCTCTTGCGGAGGTGAAGGATGAGTTTCAGTTCAGTTGGGGACAGAAGCTGGTGAACGTGCAGCGTGCCCTGCATGAGGTGCGCTATTCGGAGGAGGAGGAATATTAACCTGATGGGCATGAAAGTTATCCAGGACAAATACGACAAGAAGAAGATACAGACGCTGCCCTGCATCCATTTTGGTGGAAGAATCATTGTCATCTTCACGGAACGGGATGCTGACAAGGCAGTGGATTACCTGATGAGGCAAACGATGCTGGGCATTGACACGGAAACTCGCCCCACGTTTCAGAAGGGAAAGGTGCATCAGGTGGCGTTGCTGCAGGTGGCGACGCACGACACTTGCTTCCTCTTCCGGCTGAACGAGATTGGGCTGACCGACTCCATCATCAGGCTTCTGGAGGACACCGCCATCACAAAGGTGGGACTGTCGCTGCAAGACGACATGAGGATGCTGAAACAGCGCAGGCCGTTCATACCTGGCACTTTTGTGGAGCTGCAGAAGGAGGTGAAGGACATCGGCATCGAAGACAACAGCCTGCAGAAGATATACGCCAATCTTTTCGGCAAGAAGATAGCCAAGGGGCAGCAGTTGTCGAACTGGGAGGCTGACATACTGAGTGAGGCGCAGCAACGCTATGCCGCCACCGATGCCTGGGCATGCATCCAGATACATAAGGAGGTGGCGCGAATGAAGAGGGAGAAGGACTTTGTGTTGGAAAGGACGCCTGAACCAGTTCTGGCAGTCAACGAGAGAGAGTGACCAAGCATCAACGAATCATCATAGATAAAGCCAATAAACTATATATAAGACACAGCCAATGAAGAGCATTTTCCTGAAACGAGGCAAGGACGAGTCACTGAGACGTTTCCATCCTTGGATCTTCTCTGGAGCCATCCACCACATGAGCGAGGAACCCAAAGAGGGGGAGGTGGTGAAGGTCTTCACCTGCGAGAATGAATATATCGCCACAGGCCACTTCCAGATAGGGAGCATCATGGTGAGAGTTCTTTCCTTTGACAATGAAGACATCGACCAACACTTCTACGAACAGAAACTCGCCATAGCCAAGGATGTCCGCCAACGTATCGGCGTGACAGGCGGAGAGAACAACACCTACCGTCTGGTGCATGGTGAGGGCGACAACCTGCCAGGACTCGTCATTGACATCTATGGCAGCACAGCCGTGATGCAAGCACATTCAGTTGGTATGCACCTTGACCGTAAAACCATTGCGCAAGCTCTGAAAGAGGTCATGGGCGACGACCTCAAGAACATCTTCTACAAGTCGGAGACCACCCTACCCTACAAGGCTGAACTCGGTCAGGAGAACGGCTTCCTGCTTGGGGGTGATACGGATGATGTGGCGATGGAGAACGGGCTGAAGTTCCATGTCGATTGGCTGAAAGGACAAAAGACCGGCTTCTTCGTTGACCAACGGGACAACCGAAGCCTATTGGAACGATACGCCAAAGGGCGGAAAGTGCTCAATATGTTTTGCTACACCGGCGGCTTTTCTTTCTATGCCATGCGAGGAGGCGCAGAACTCGTCCACAGCGTCGATTCTTCCCAGAAAGCCATTGACCTTACGAATGCCAACGTCGCACTCAATTTTCCTGACGACACGAGGCATGAAGCATTTGCAGAGGATGCGTTCAAGTTCATGGAGAAGATGCAGACGCCTTACGACCTCATCATTCTCGACCCACCCGCTTTTGCGAAGCATAAAGATGCACTCCATAATGCACTCAAAGGCTATACACGTCTGAACAAGAAGGCCTTCGAGAAGATACAACCAGGCGGCATCCTCTTCACTTTCAGCTGTTCGCAGGCGGTCAACAAAGACCAGTTCCGCACAGCTGTCTTCACCGCTGCTGCATCAGCAGGACGCAATGTGCGCATCCTTCATCAGCTGCATCAGCCTGCTGACCACCCCATCAACATCTACCACCCTGAGGGAGAATATCTGAAGGGACTGGTACTGTATGTGGAATAAGCGGATTCCACATTCATGAAGAACAAGAAGGATGAAAGGCACTTATTTCTCAAAGTGCTGATAGTCTTTCACTGTACGCCATGCACCTCCCCAACGGAATCCGTGTTGAATGAATAGACGGTAACAGAGGTCATTGGTGTTGATGAAAGGTACAGGAATATTGCGTCCAGGCGTCCGATTCGTGGCATAAGGTTTACCGTTAGCGGGTTCCACCTTGCCGTTGTTCAGATGAACGTATGGATTGTAAAGTGGATTGATGTCGATGGCCAATCCTTGGGCGTGCTTGGACAGTTTGGTGGTTCCTGACACGACGCGGAAGTTGAAACACGACGTATTATTGGCAGCCATGCTACGCTCATCATCGGCATCGTACTCATCAATCAGGATGATACGCTCCACCTTATAATTGGAGGCATAAAGCTTTTTGAAAATGTCAACGAGGTCATTGGCGATTGCCTTATTGCAGACAATCTCGCCAAGCTGGGTCTTCCCCTCGACATTGCGATGAAGCACTTTCACATATCGAAGCGTGGCACGCGGTATGGTGCAATTCTTCTTAAACGATTTTCCCTGCATACGACTGAAAACCACATCATCAATCAGACTGACTGTAAAGCACGAATCGATACCATAATCCTTGACAGCCTCATCACTCACCACAGCCGCAGGTGTCCACTCTTTCAGGGCTTTGATTTCGTCTGTTGAAACCACCGAAACAATGTCGTGGTGATTGTCTGCCAGACAGATGGTAGCGCAGAGTATCATGAAGATGGATAGTTGAAGAGTTCTCATGATTCAATAGTTTTCCTTGATTTATCATTGTTGACGCAGTTCACCATCTGCCTGATGACTATGGTCATAGTACCACCAATAAGTATTGCCAAATTCACGATGGGTACGGTTGACACGCTCTGTGGAATCTAATAAGCCTGAATTCATCTCTTGATAATCACGGAAGCGGGCTATCATATCCTGGTCATGGAGAGTGGCCAAAGTATCAGTTCCAATCACGATGTGTCCCTGTAATGCCTCATTGCGCTGCCCCATCAACAAAAGGGCTTCGCGATAGGATTTGGGCAAAGCATCATAAGCATTGGGGATGCTATCAGAAAGATTATAGTAGATAGGGAGCTGATGCTGAAAATCCTTGAGTTTTTTGTCGAGCAGAAGACTGCAGAGATAGTATTCAGCGGTATGCTGGTTCCACAGCGAATCAGCCAACATCAACTGATAATACCGATTGGCTGTATGGATGCTCTTACCACAGACAGCCCCCAAATGGAAACAAATGTCCTGTATGGTGACGCGATGAAAGGCGGAGGTGTCAGACACATTAAGTAGTCCACGTGAGCCATAGTATTGAGGATAGTCGAAGAGACGTTCAGCCAACAGTCCCTGCTTGGAAAGAGCGTACATGCGCAGTTGGGTCAGCCGGGCACTGGCACGAAGGGAAGTCTTGCCAACGGCTGCAGCTCCCTCATAATCTTTTTCAAGAATTAGCCGCTCAGTCTTCAACTCATAGTGATAGACATCTGTTGCCTGTGGAATGGCACCCACGCCCAACATGAGCACGAAGAGAATGATGAAGTTGGGGTAAAGCTGCGACTTGATGTCATTCATACGACCCGACCTAGGACTATTGAACTTCCGCATCAATACCACCACCAACACATAAGTCCCCATAAGGACTGGGAATAACCACAGCCATATTCCAAAAGAGAAATGTTCGATGGTCTCTTCCTTGATGTCAGAGAAGATGGCGAGCAGGAGTGCGGAAGGCACATAGGAAAAGGCATACCATCGGGAAGGCACACGAGACACCAAAGCGACAACCCATTGAATTACCTGCAACACAACAGTAATGATGACAGCACCAATCAAGATGTTGTAGGAGGTAACGCCATGAGAATAGACATGCTGTGCTTCAGCCAAGATTTCACCTTGGAGGAAAAATAGATAGGAGAAAGAGAAGAGCATAAACAGAAGAGCGCAGGAGTATCGGATGATTCCTGCGGTCTTCTGCGTGTATGTGTCATGATATCTCACTTGCTTTCAGTATTTGTGCCAGCATCATTCAGCATTCTTACGGAGAACGACAGCCGAACGTGCAGGAATGTAAAGCATGAGCCAACCCTTACCGTCCCTCTCATAGATGGGGTCGTAGTTGGTGAAATGACGAACGGAATCATCGGCCAGGTCATGGCCTCCGTAAAGTTTACTATCGGTATTGAGCACCACATCGTAACTGCCCTGCGGAACAATGAATCCATAGTCGGTGAAAGAACGGTTGGGCGAGAAGTTAAATACGAACAACAGGTCGCCACGAGAGAAGGCGAGAATCTGGTCGCCATCGTTGTGCCATACCTCCACAACTGGTGTCTTTTGGAAGTTCTTCACGGTCTTGATAACCTTGAGCATTGCTTCGTCGAAGTCACCTAAATAATGGTAGCACAAATCCTTATCATCAACGAGATTCCACTGACGACGTGCATACTTGTAACCCCATCCATTACCTTCACGTGGAAAATCAATCCATTCAGGATGTCCAAATTCATTGCCCATGAAGTTGAGGTAACCACCATTCATCGTGGAGGCCGTCAAGAGGCGAATCATCTTGTGGAGTGCTATGCCACGTTCAGCCATGAAGTTTTCGTCACCCTTCTTGAAGTGCCAATACATATCTGCGTCAATGAGGCGGAAGATGATGGTCTTATCGCCCACCAACGCCTGATCATGACTTTCGGCGTATGAGATGGTCTTCTCGTCCTGACGGCGATTGGTGGTCTCCCAGAACATCGAAGAGGGTTTCCAGTCTTCATCTTTGAGTTCTTTGATAGTCTTGATCCAATAGTCAGGAATGTTCATCGCCATGCGATAATCAAAACCATAGCCGCCATCCTTGAAGGGAGCTGCCAAACCTGGCATGCCTGACACTTCCTCTGCAATAGTGATCGCTTTGGGATTGACCTCGTGGATGAGGAGATTGGCAAGGGTCAGATAAGCGATGGCCTCGTCATCCTCATGTCCATTGTAGTAATCGCCATAACCGCCAAATGCCTCACCAAGACCATGACTGTAATAAAGCATTGAGGTCACGCCATCGAAACGGAATCCATCGAACTTGAACTCCTCCAACCAATACTTGCAGTTGGAGAGCAGGTAGTGAACCACCTCGTTCTTGCCATAATCAAAGCAAAGTGAATCCCATGCCGGATGTTCACGACGTCCACCTTGCATGAAATACTGGCATCCATCACCCGCAAAGTTGCCAAGGCCTTCTATCTCATTCTTTACAGCATGGGAGTGCACGATGTCCATAATGACGGCAATGCCCATCTCATGTGCCGCATCAATGAGTTCCTTCAGTTCTTCTGGTGTACCGAAACGGCTGGAAGGAGCAAAGAAGTTGCTGACATGATAACCGAAAGAGCCGTAGTATGGATGCTCAGCTACAGCCATCACCTGAATGGCATTGTAACCGTCCTTCTTGATGCGTGGCAGAATATTGTCCTTGAACTCTATGTAAGTGCCCACCTTCTCAGCATTCTGTGCCATACCGATGTGGCATTCGTAGATAAGCAGCGGATTGGTGTCTGGCTTGAAATTCTTCTTCTTGAACTCGTATGGTTTGGCAGGTGCCCAGACCTGAGCGGAGAATATTTTGGTGGCATCATCCTGCACCACGCGATTGGCGTAAGAAGGAATACGCTCCCCTTCCCCACCGTTCCATTTTACTTTTAGTTTGAAGAGGTCGCCGTGATGCATCTGACTGGCCTTGAGTTTAATTTCCCAATTTCCATTGTCGATACGTTTCATCTTGTAGGCTTCATCCTCTTGCCAACCATTGAAATCACCAACCAGATAAATGTCGGTAGCATTGGGTGCCCATTCACGCAGCACCCACCCTTTGGAGGTCTTATGAAGTCCGAAATAAAGATAACCGCTGGCAAAGTCAGAAAGTGTCTGCTTACCATTTTGAGTCAGTTCGTTGAGTCTCCACAGTGCATGGTCATGACGTCCACAGATGGCTCCCTCAAAAGGTTCAAGCCAAGAGTCATTCTTTACGATACCGATATGTTTTACTGGTGCCACTTTCTTCTCAGCAGCGACCTTGGATTTCTTATTTGTAGCCATAAAATCTTATGCTTTTACTTTGAAAATCACTTTCTTAAACTCAGGAATGGGTGAAATGCAAGGAGCATGACCATCTTCAGGGAAGAAGATAACGAACTCGCCCGGATGCACCGTGATGTATTGTTCTGGACGATCCAGATAGAAAGTAATGTCCTTGGCTGCATCATACTCTGCCTTAGGCAGGTACTGACGAGGCGTGAACCCCATCACCTCTGGGCATGAGAGCGGTATTTGAATGTCAATCATCGCATTGTGTGTTTCCATTCTTGCCTCGTCCACCTTCTTACCTTTCGCCACACTGTGGTTCACGAAGAGTTTGTTGCCATCAATGTTCACACGTCCAGGCTCTTGAGCCATCAAATCCGTGTTTTGCAGATACTCCAATACCTTTGGGAATAAGGGGTTGAGAGAGGCATACTTGCCAAAGTTTTCAAGCGTGTCCAAAATCATAACATGAATGAGTTTAAGGTTTATAATGCATTGTCTGTTGTCTTCTTTAATAGAATCAGGTGTCTCTCTTGAAATAGAGGTGGGCTGGTTATTGGCCCATCAACCTACCGCGGCTGTAGATACCCTTACGGATGACCCTGCCATTTCTGTCCTTCTCCACAAATGAGCCATCCTTCTGGTCATTGAAGAAAGAGCCTTCAAAACGAGTACCGTCGGCTGCTTCTTCCACACCCTTTCCGTTCTTCATACCATCCTTGAAATGGCCCTTGAACTTCGTACCATCCGCCAAACGGAGCACGCCTTCACCATTCATCTCACCAGCAGCCCATTCTCCATCATACAAATCTCCATTAGCACCTGTGAACTTGCCACGTCCATGTTCTTTGTCTTCCACCCAATAGCCTTCGTATTTCGAACCATCTGGCCATGTGTAAGTGCCGAAACCATCCATCAAACCATTCTTGAACTGCCCGACATATTTGCGTTTGTCCGTATAAGTGAAGATGCCTTGCCCTGTACGTTCGCCGTTCAGGTAGTCGCCTTCGTAAATGTCACCGTTCTTGAACTTGTAGATTCCCTTACCGTGCATCATGTCATCCTTCCAGCCCCCAGTATAGAAATCGCCATTGGCATAGGTGTATTTGCCCTGACCATTACGCATGTCATTGTCCATATCACCCTCATAGCGAGAGCCATCTCGCCAATCAAAAGTGCCTTTTCCAGACTTCTTGTCCTCTTTCCAGTTGCCGTCATAGTAAATGCCGTTTGCCCAAGTGTAACGTCCCTGACCTTCACGTTTGTCCTGCAACCATTCGCCAGTGTATTTGTCGCCGTTATAGTAATACATCGTACCAAATCCTTGCTGGAAATCAATGTACCAAAGACCGTCGTACTTGTTGTTGTTGGCAAAATAATAGATTCCACGTCCGTGCTGATGATCCTGATGCCAGTTTCCCTCATACTTCTCACCATCTGTAAACGTGTAGACACCATAGCCTTGACGCTTGCCTTTCACATACTCGCCCTCATAAGTATCACCAGTCTTGAATGTCGTCTTTCCCTTGCCGTTAGGTTTGCCTCCCTCCAGTTCGCCGTAGTATGTAGCGCCATCCTTGGGAAAGACATAATTGCCAATCACCACCTTCTGTGCCCACGCCGACGACGCACTTATCAGCACCATCGCCCCTGCTATTATGTATTTTGAAATATTCATATACTTTCAATCATTTTATGCGTTCGTAAAATCAGATATTTGCAAAGATAGAACTTTTTTTTCAATACTCGACCATCCATTAAGTTTTATTATGACTTTTCTACCCCTTTTTACTGGATGAACATTAAAAATGCAACGAATTGACCTTCGCTAATCGAGCTTTCAGACGCGGCATTGCATCCTTTCTGATGCGCAAGGTCATCGTACAGTCATTGTCAAACCCCTGAGAGACTATTTGCGGATTTTCCTCCTTAACAATGCGCATCACATCGTTCATGAAGGGGTATTCAAAGAAGAAGGTAATATCCTCATCTACGGTTTTCTCTATGATTTCGGCTGAAGCAATGGCCTCTGCTGCAGCCAGACGATAAGCGACAATCAAACCTGAGGTGCCAAGCTTCACACCTCCAAAATAACGGACGACAATGATAAGGATGTCGGTCAGTTCGTTGGAATTGATTTGCCCAAGGATCGGTTTCCCCGCTGTGCCAGAAGGTTCCCCATTGTCATTGGCACGGAATTCTGTTCGTTCCGTCCCCAACATATAGGCATAGCAGACGTGGCGGGCATCGTAGTATTTCTTCTGATATTCCGCCACCAACTGCTTCACCTCGTCCACAGAACGCACAGGCATAGCAAAAGCGAGAAACTTGCTGCGTTTCTCGCTATAAGTGCCTTCAGATAATGCTTTTATCGTTCTGTAGGAATCCATGAATGATGCCTTCTAACTTAATTTGTGTATCACAAGTCCTGAACGCAGCTTAGGTTCAAACCAAGTTGCCTTAGGAGGCATGATGTTGCCAGAATCTGCGATATCCATGATTTGCTGCATCGTGACAGGATAAAGTGCCAACGCCACCTTCATCTCCCCGCTGTCCACACGGCGCTTCAACTCGCTCAGACCGCGAAGTCCTCCCACGAAGTCTATACGCTTGTCACGACGCAAATCCTTAATGCCGAGAATCTTGTCAAGAATCAATTTAGAAGAAATGCTGACATCGAGCACTTCAATGGGATCTTTCTCGTCAAAAGTTCCAGGCTTGGCTTTCAGCGAATACCATTCTCCTTCCAAATAGAGCGAGAACTCATGCAGTTCCTGAGGACGGTATTCTTCTGGTCCCTTCTTCTCGACGGTGAAATCCTTCTCCAATGCCTTGATGAAACCTTCTGGTGTAAGTCCGTTGAGACCACGTATGACACGGTTGTAATCGAGGATGGTCAGCTGGCTGGCAGGGAAGCATACGGCCATGAAATAGTTGTACTCTTCGTCGCCACGATGGTTGGGATTCTGCTTTGCCTTCTCTGTACCCACCAAAGCTGCTGCAGCACTACGATGATGGCCATCGGCAATGTAAAGGCTTGGCATCTGGGCAAAACGCTTTGTGATGGTTTGGATGTCCTCATCATCGCTCACCACCCAGAGTTTGTGACCAAAGCCGTCGATAGGAGCAACGAAATCATACTCTGGCGTAGTCTTAGCATACTTTTCAATGAGTTTCAACAATACGTCGTCGTCTGGATAGGCGAAGAAGACGGGCTCAATATTGGCATCATTCACACGCACATGCTTCATGCGGTCTTCCTCCTTGTCGGCACGGGTCAGCTCATGCTTCTTGATGACACCTCGCTGATAGTCACCGCTATAGGCTCCCACTACGATACCATATTGTGTCTTTTCCTGATTCCCATTAGCAGGCAAGCATGAGGTCTGTGCATAGATGTAATATTGCTCCTTTTCATCCTGCACCAGCCAGCCATTCTTCTGGAACTTCTCAAACTGACGTCTTGCCTCCTCATACACTCGAGGATCATACTCACTCGTTCCTGGTTCAAAATTGATTTCAGGTTTAATGATATGATACAGCGACATCTCATTGTCGCCAGCTTCAGCGCGAGCCTCCTCAGAGTCCAGCACATCGTATGGGCGGCTCTCAACCTTTTCCACCAACTCCTTGGGTGGTCGAACGCCCTTAAATGGTTTTACTATTGCCATAGATTATCAATTGTTTTATCGTTTATGTTCTGAAACGGGTGCAAAGGTAGTACAATTCAAGGGAATAAACAAATATATTTGACTTTTTCCTCTCTCATATATAATATAATGTGTAAAGAGACGTAAGCATGAAAATTTGCATCTTCCTTGAAAAAAAATCACAAATCCTTTGTCAGTTTCACAAAATGTCGTACCTTTGCACTCGCTAAAGAAAAGGAACTACCTTTTTCAATATAGTGGTGCGTTAGTTCAGTAGGTTAGAATACATGCCTGTCACGCATGGGGTCACGAGTTCGAGTCTCGTACGCACCGCAAGAGTAAGAGGAATTCCGGTTTGGAGTTCCTCTTTTTGTGTTACTGCCGTGAAATCTCTTTCCCTTTTCCAACACTTTTTCTTCCCTTCCCTTAAACCTTATGGATTGTTTCTGGTCTTATTATCACAAACCCAAAACCCAAAAACTAACTACACAACATGGTTATTTCCAAAAGAACTATTCTATTCTTCATTCTCACAGCAATGACAATCGCATCGTATGCGCAGTCAACGCTGACAGGCAAAGTGATTGACAGTGCAACAGGCGAAGCATTGGTTGCCAGTACCGTTCGAATCATGAGCGCAGACACAACACGTTTGGTGGCAGGTAATGCCACCACAGGAGATGGTTCCTTCTCCGTCAAGAGCGTGAAAGACGGCAATTACATCCTGAAAGTTTCTTACGTAGGCTACAACGACTTCTTCCGTTCCATCACGGTAAACCGAAAAGCCAACAACAAAGGCAACCAAGCCATTGGCACCATCATGATGACTCAAAGCAGCATCACGTTGAAAAACGCTGTGGTGACAGGTGAACTGAAAGAGATGGAGATGAAAGACGACACCCTTATCTTCAATGCAGATGCCTTCAAAGTACCCGAAGGAAGTGTGCTTGAAGACCTCATCAAGAAACTGCCTGGTGTGACTATCGAAGATGGTACCATCAAGGTGAACGGCAAGACTGTGAGACGAATCCTCGTGGGCGGTAAGGAATTCTTCGGAAATGACCAGAACATGTCAATGAAAAACCTGCCTGCTGAGATTGTCGATAAGGTGAAGACCTACGACAGACAGTCTGACTTCAGCCGCATCACAGGCATTGATGACGGCGAAGAGGAAACCGTGCTCGACCTGACCATCAAGAAGGGTTTCCAACAGGGATGGTTCGGCAACATCGATGCTGGCTACGGAACAGAGAAGCTCTATTCCTTCCGAGGTATGCTCAACAGATTCTCTGACACAATGCAGGGTAACGTCATTGGTTCGCAGAACAATACTGGCAGCAACGGAAATGCCACTGCACGGCAGATTGGCGGACGCCTGATGTTCGACACCGAACGCCTTGAGTTTGGCGGCAACTTCCGATTCAACTACAACAAGAGCCATTCTTACACAAAGAACAGTAACCAGAACTTTGTGCGTGCGGCCTCTTACAGCAACAGCATCAACGGCAACAACAACCGCAACAACAACTTCAACAGCGACTTCCGCATCGAGTGGCAGATTGACTCCCTGACCACCCTACAGTTCCAGCCCAACATATCCACCGGCAAGACCAAGAGTTCCTCCGGCAGTTCGTCAGCCACGTTCAATGATGACCCTTACCAGAACAACGTGACCGACCCACTCGTTCAGCATGACCTCATCAGCGATGACATCAAGGTGAACTTCAACGAGTCCAGCAACTGGAGCAACGGCGATAACTACAACCTCAGCGGCAACCTCTTGCTGAACCGCCGTTTGGGCGGTGGTCCTTGGTTCGGTCCCAGCGCTGTAACGGGCAGCAACGGACGCAACCTCAGCGTTCGTGCCAACGGAAGCCTTAGCGAGAACAAGAACAAGAACTGGAACTGGAGCAACGTGACCTACTACCAGCAGAACGGACGCGAGGACCTCACCTTCCGTCTGCGCAACAACCCATCCGACAATAAGAACTATAGCGTTGGACTCACCTACTCCGAACCCATCATGCGAAACCTCATCGCACAGACCAACTATAACTACCAATACTCCAAGCGCCACTCCGATGGTCAGACCTACGACTTCGCCAAGGACGACGAGAAGGGTCAGGAACTTTGGGACTACTACCAGCGCTACGGTTCGCTGCCAGACTACTACGGCGACTTCCTCAGCGACTCTCTCTCGCGCTACACCGACAACATCAACAAGACTCACAACCTTGAGTTCTCACTCCGATACATTACCTCATTGCTCAACATCAGTGCCGGTGTACGCATCGAAGCCCAGAACCAAAAGATGGTCTATCAGTACCAAGGACTCGACACCATAGCCAGCCGCAACATCTCACGTGTTTCTCCTACGCTCAATGCACGTCTCCGCTTCAGCCGTCAGCACACCTTGCGCTTCACTTACCGAGGTAACACAAGCCAGCCTGAGATGACCGACCTCTTCACCCTCACCGATAACAGTAACCCGCTCAACATCCGCGAGGGTAACCCCAACCTGAAGCCGTCGTTCACCCACAACTTCAGCCTCGACTATAACAACTACTTCCAGGCCACTAACCAGAGCATCAACAGTAACTTCTCCTACGGAACGACACGTAACAGCATCGCCCAGCGTACAGAGTACAACGAGACGACTGGTGGACAGATTTCACGTCCGGAGAACATCAACGGCAACTGGAACATCCGCGGAACCATCGGCTTCAACACCCCACTCTTCTGGAGCAAGCTGTCCATGAATGCCAGCACCGACGCCTCCCTCAACAACCACGTCAGCTACCTCTACCGCAGCCAGGAGCAGGAGACTTACAAAAACAACACAAAGGACCTAAGCATCCGCGAACGTCTGAGCATCACCTTGCGCCTCAACAACTTTGATATCCGCGCCAACGGAAACTTCAACTATAACAAGACTAAGAACAAGATGGTCGCTACCGGTAATCAGGACACCTACAACTTCAACTACGGACTCTCCTCCACCGGTAACTTTGACAACGGCTTCGGATTCTCCACTGACATCAACATGAGTTCTCGCCGCGGTTACTCATCTGCCGACATGAACACCAACGAGCTCATTTGGAACGCACAGATCAGCTACCGATTCCTCTACCGGAAGCAAGCCACTATTTCTATCGAGGCCCGAGACATCCTCAACCGTCGCAGCAACATCAGCCGCAACATCAGTGCCACTTCACGTTCCGACCGCGAGACCAATGCCATCTACAGCTACGTCATGGCTCACTTCATCTGGCGATTCAACCTCTATGGTTCACGTAGTGCCCGACGCGACCTCCGCGAGATGCGCAGCTTCATGAACGAAGCTCCCGCCATGCCAGCCGGAGGCGGTGGCCGTGGAGGCTTCGGAGGCGGAGGCGGTGGCTTCGGAGGAGGCGGCGGCTTCGGAGGAGGCGGCGGCTTCGGAGGAGGTGGCGGCCGATTCTAAACCGACTAAAAATACAAGGGGACTTGACGAGCATCACGTCGAGTCCCTTTTTTACCCCGCACCGGTACTGATTTTTCTAAAAAAATGATGCGACATGCACGTATGTTAGAATAAATTTGTACCTTTGCAAAAACTTACCAATTTTACTATCCTATTCAAAAACAACTCATCAAGATGAAAAAGATTTTCCAAGCACTCATCCTGTGTGGCTTTGCCCTCGCATCGTGGGCACAAAGCGTTCCAGCACTTGAGCAAGTCAAGGCTGACCCACGAAAGGCCTACGGCACCGACTACCCCTACTCCATGCAGACCTATGCACTGACGAAGGCTCCCAAGGGCTACAAGGCATTCTACATCAGCCACTACGGACGCCACGGCTCACGCTACTACTGGAACGACATGCTCTACCGCGACCTCGACTCCCTCCTGACGAAGGCTCATGCGAAAAATCAGCTTACTGCCGAGGGCGAGGCGTTCCGCACGAAATTCATGGCAGCAAAGACAGAACTCGCCACCAGCGTGAGCGAATTGAGCCAATTAGGTTGGGAACAGCATCAATACATCGCACGCACCATGTACAACAATTTCGAGGACATGTTCAAGAATGGTGGCGATGTCTATGCCATCTCATCACTCACTGGACGCTGCGTGCTCAGCATGGCATCCTTCTGTCAGGAACTGACCCAGTGCAACCCCAAAATCGAAATCCGCGAAGAATCTGCACGCAAGACCCTCGATGGCGTGAAACCCGACGACCGCCAAAACCCCAACTACCAGAAGTTCCCCAAATCGAGACCACGATTCGAGGCAAATCGTCAGCGTTTCCAATACCAAGACAATCTGCGCGAGAAAATCGTGTCACGCGTCTTCACCAGCACCGAAGGTCTGCCCGGCAACATGAACGCCATCGGCAGCAACCTCATCAATCTCTACACATCCCTGCCCAGCATCGGGCATGACGGCATGATGGGCAACATCATCAGCGACGAGGAAATTGCCGCCCGTTGGGAAAATGAGAACCTCGGCTCCTACACATGGGTGTTCGAACCACGTTACGACATGATACCCATCCTGCGCGACATCATCAAGAAAGCTGATGCAGTCATCGGTGGACAGACCACACGTCTGGCTGACCTCCGCTTCGGACACGACACCTGTCTGGGTCCCCTCACCGTGCTCATGGGCATCAACGGAGCCGACATCGACCCTGAAGATCCCTACGAGGTGAAGAACTGCTACCAGAACTGGCAAACAGGAAAGGCTTCCAACCTCCAGCTCATCTTCTACCACAGCAAGAAGCCTGGACAGCCCGTCCTCATCAAGTGTCTCCTCAACGGTCAGGAGTCCACCCTCCCCCTGCCTTCCGACCTTTATCCCTACTATCGTTGGGAAGACTTCAAGAAGTTCTACACCGACAGATGTGATAGTGTAACAGCCACATCCAACAAATAGACAACAGCATAGATAGATATATATATATGTATAAAAGGAAAGGGATAGTTTGCAGAACTACCCCTTTCTTCGTATCATCCTTATCACATGTCTTGAGAAGATGTCGAAGAAGACCGTTTTATCTTCATGTGAACCTAAACTGATTCTGTTCTTCACTCCAGACAAACCCGTGTTTCATCAGATAGTCCTTCATCTCCTCCGGTTCCCGGTCAAAAGCGCAGCACAAATCCTCGAGACTCTCATATTCCTCGTCCCTCAGCAGCATGTTGACGCTTGAAACCAGCATTGTTGGTTCTTTCGGTAAGTAATCCATATTCTCTATCATCTACAAGTTTGGCCGCAAAGTTACGAATTCTTTTTCTTTTACCGCTCATAGTTTCCCATTAAAGACACAAAATGAGCGGACATCATCCGCTAATCAGCAACATATTCTTGTATCTCATGGAAAATGAGTACCTTTGCAGCACAAATCAGAAATCATTCACAAATGTCTTCACATCATCAGGCGGAACAGTCCGGAACGTCCATATTCCAGCGCCCCCAATGGGTGGTTGCATTTGCCCTGACAGCAGCTATGGCCTGGGGATGGGCATTTCCGCTCATCAAGGTGGGCTTCAACGCCTTTGGCATCACTGCGGACATGACGGGCAGCAAGATGCTCTTCGCTGGCATCAGGTTTGCTGCGGCAGGTCTGATTGTGCTGGCCGTTGCCCGCAGCGGCGGACGTTCGTTCAAGACAGGCAAGAAGAGCGACTGGGGGTTCCTCCTCGCCTTTGCGCTGATGAACACCACCCTCCACTATTTCTTCTTTTATGTCGGCATGTCGCACAGCGAGGGGTCACGTGCCGCCATCCTCAATTCGCTCGGCACCTTCCTCGTCGTGCTGCTGGCATGTGCCTGTTTCAAGAGCGACAAGCTGACCTCGCGGAAGATGCTCGGCTGCGCCGTGGGATTCGGAGGCATCTTAGCATTGAACCTCGGAGGAGCCGACAGCGGTCAGTTCACTTGGCTGGGTGACGGCATGATTATCCTCAACGCCATCTGTTCGGCCATCTCCAACCTGATGACCCGCGGACTGAGCCGAAGAATCAACGTCTTCGTCGGGACGGGCTACAGCCTCACCGTCGGAGGCATACTGCTCATCATCCCCGGACTCTTCTTAGGCGGTACACTGCCCCACGTCAACCTGCTCGGCATCGTCTGCCTGCTGCTGCTCATCGCCATCTCCGCCATCGGGTTCGCGCTCTACAACAAGCTGCTCAGCTGCAATCCTGTGGGGAAGGTGGCCATCTACAATTCGCTGATACCCATTGTGGGGGCCGTCACCTCCTGTCTCTGTCTGGGCGAGACGTTCCATTTGAAATACGTCCTTGCCGGAGGACTCGCTGCCCTCGGCATCTACCTGATCAACAAGGGCAGGAACTGATCGCGTCTTCTTCCCGCCGTCTTACTTGACCAACAGTTTCTTCTTCTCCACCCAGCTTGGGCCGTCTTCCATCAGCATTCCGTTCTCTCTCCAGCGATGGGCGGAGTAGTTGTAGCTGACGCCGTCGCGGACGAGGTAGTGGCTGAGGATGCGCTTGTTGACATGATCCACTTCGGCATTGGCGATGCCACGGAAGTTCTTGTAGCGGACGAACTGGATGGACGATTCGTCGGCGCCATTGGTTGGCTTGGCAATCCACGCGTCGTAGTGCATGAAGCTCTGGTCGCTCACTTTCTGAGCACCGAGGCAGATGAGCAGGTCGCGGATGCCGTCGAAGTTGACATCAGTCTCTATGACCTTGCCGAAATCATCCATCAGGTCGGGACGGTCCTCTATGCGTGCCTCGAGCACCTGAAGGGTTTTGCCTCCGCCGATGCCTGCAAGACGGACGATGCATTCGTAGCCAGGCTTAGGACCTTGTTCATCGACGATGCGGAGGCTGACATCATACATGTCCGCTTTGGCGCCATTAGGCATGGCCTCTTCAACACTTGGGATGTGGAACATCTTGCCGTCCCAGACATATTCGCTGTAGGTGGTCTCCCTGTTAGGTTTTTCTTCGGTTGGAGGGAAGACGAGCTTGATGTTCTTGCCCTGACGTGGGAGGTTGAAGATAACGGAAGTGTCTCCAAACGGAGCGTATTCCAGACCGTAGTCGCCAATCGTGGCGAAGGACATGCGGCGTGTCTGCGAGTCGAAGAGAAGGAGGCTGGGACCTGAATGCTCGGTGAAGTAGTACTTGCCGTTCTCCGAGAAATAGTTGTTGACGGCTAAGAGCTTGTGGCGGTTGTCGGACATGTTCCAGTAGCAGAACTCCGTCACCAGCTCAGAGCGTCCCTCCGCGTCGTTGATGATGCGCTTGTACTCGATGAAGCCGTTTTTCTGGTCAACCGTGAAGGTGCCGCTCGTCTTCTTTCCCTGACGATAGAGTTTCCATTGGTCGCTCACATTACCCCACACTTCTCCCAGCTCTTCCTGCTGGAGGAATGCCGTCACAAAGTCGGTGATGGTGGGACGCTGACCCTGATACTTCACTGTGAAGGAAAAAATGTCTTCCTCCTGCGCGCTGACTGTCGAGCAGACACCCAGCAAGATGGCCGTGGCCATCATGATTTTCTTCAATAGTTCCATTTGGACATAGGTTTAAAGAGATGATTTTTCGCTTGTTTAGTATTTTTAAAACAACGTTGAATGGATTATTCCTTGCAAATGTATGAATAATATGGGAATAATCCTTATCTTTGTCCCATATTTTGTGCAGACTTATCTTAAAATGGGTAAAATAACGCTAAAAAACAAATAAAGATGAATAGATTACTTACAATTGCGTGGGGAATGGCATTCCTCCTCATGCTCGGGGCTTGCAGCGTCAATGCTAAAAGCAATTCGGTGTCAGGTGGTTCTGATAATATACTGGGAGTGAAAGTGCCGAAGATAACGTCTTTTGTACGAGTGACTAATGAGGATGGTGCTGACATATTCAAGTCTGCGAGTGCTGACAGCCCGTGGCGTGTAATTTGGCTGGGTGAGGATGAGGAAGAAGGTGAGGTGCAAGTGGATGTGACATGGTCGGACAAGAAAGTGCCCAGCGAGTGTACGGCGGAAAAGTCTGTAGAGTATGCTGGTGATATTCTCCTTCTGCTGGGTGAGGAGGGCGACTTCTGGAAGGTGAACATCTATCAAGATTACGCGCCCAGCTTGGAAGTAGGCTACATCAAGAAGGTGGATGCCGAGGTGATGCCATTTGAACCGCTCACGGCTGATATGATAAAGGCACCGAATAATGGAAAGCTGAGTCCCACTGTCGTGAAGACGGAAGGAAAATTCTCAGGTCTCGTGATGGACATCGGCTCCGATGAAGCGTGGGGCGAAGAATGGATGGATGTGGGTGTGCTTGTGGATGGCATGATTGTGTCACCAGAATCGAGCAAGGTGACGCTCATGCGAGACGATGATGTGAAAAACATCGAGTTTGTGCTTGACAAAGAACGTGGAGATGTGCTGCTGCGCTATCCCGAATCAATGATGACAGACGGCGACGATTTCTGGTTTGACCCTGCAAAGTTGACCGACAACCAGATAGACCAAATGCTGAAGGTGCTTGGGAAAAAGAAGAAATCGGAACATGTGAGATGCGAGTGCCGCATTCCACAAGGTGATGGTTCCAGACAAATCTTTTATCTGAGGTAGAACCACCATACTTCAGGTCAAAGTCGTCATTCCATTGAAGACTTATGGAAGTAATTCTGTTGAAAAAGGCCAGAGAAGATCATGAATATAGGAAGAAAACAGGCAATGCGCGAATCATGAAGCGCATTACGAATAATCGCTATCAGCACCTTATATCCTTCCCTCCGTCATGTCTTTTCCTGATGTCTTTTTCAAGGTGGGTTTCCTTACGACTAACTGGTAGTTTCATTACGAGAAACTGGTGGTTTCATTACGAGAAACTATCCCTCTGCTCTATCCTTTCAAAAAAGAAATGACCCAGAGTAGTCTGAGCCATTTCCTTTCTAATGAATGTATGGAGAAGATCCATTTGTCATTTCAAAGATGAAGCAGGAGTCGTGAAACTCATGACTG
>CADCQH010000047.1 GCA_902803605.1 uncultured Bacteroidales bacterium
GATGTTCGATGTCGGTATGCTCAAATCCAAGACCTTCCCCCTGCCTGTCATCTGCGTTGGCAACATCACCGTGGGCGGAACAGGCAAGACCCCCCATACGGAATACCTCATCCGCTTATTGTCGAAGAACCATCAAGTAGCCGTACTGAGCCGAGGATATAAGAGAAAGTCCAAGGGCTATGTGCTGGCTAATGATGATACACCAATACAAGACCTGGGTGACGAACCCTACCAGATGAAGCACAAATATCCGCACATACACATGGCTGTCGATACAGACCGCTGCCACGGTATCGAGCAACTGATGAAACCCAACGTGAATCCATCCACCGAAGTGGTCATCCTCGACGACGCCTACCAGCATCGCTACGTGAAGGCAGGCATGAATATCCTCCTAATGGACTACCATCGCCCCATCTACCTCGACAAACTCCTGCCAGCAGGGAGACTCCGCGAGCCCCAGTCAGGCAAACAACGTGCAGACATCGTCATTATCACGAAATGTCCACCTGACATCACCCCCATGGAGCGAAAAGGCATTGAACGTTCCCTTGACTTGGAGAACGGACAGAAGATTTTCTTCACCACCTATCAATACCCCGACCAGATGGAGGAACTTGGAGAACGTCCGTTACTCGTTACAGGCATCGCATCGCCTCAGCAAATGGAATACGACCTGCGGAAGCACATCTCTGACTTCGAAATGATGACGTTTCCCGACCACCACAACTTCACGGATGCCGACATCGAAAACATCCGCACAAGGGCAGCAGGACGAACCATCCTCACCACAGAGAAGGATGCGACCCGTCTGCATGGACTTGACAACATGAAAGTCATCCCAATCGAGGTGAAGTTCATCGAAGGAGAATCAGAGTTTGAACAACTGATCAGCAATTATGTACAAATCAACGCACGCAACAACGTGCCTAACTCATAAAGAATAAATGGCAACAGAAATAGCAACCATCGGCGAGTTCGGCCTCATCAAGCGACTGACCCAGAACATCGAAATACAAAACCCTGAGAGCCTCAAAGGTGTGGGTGACGACTGCGCTGTACTCAAATATGCAGATGACAAAGACATTCTCGTCACCACCGACCTGCTCATGGAGGGCGTGCACTTCGATCTCACCTACCTGCCCATGAAGCACCTCGGCTACAAGTCAGCAATGGTCAATCTCTCCGACATCTACGCCATGGGCGGAATGCCCAAGCAAATCACCGTCAGCCTCGCCCTGAGCAAACGCTTCAGCATCGAAGACATGGACGACTTCTACGACGGACTGAAACTCGCCTGCGAAAAGCATCAGGTCGACATCGTCGGAGGCGACACCACCACCTCACGTACCGGACTCGCCATCTCCATCACCGCCATCGGCGAAGTGGAGCACGGCAAAGCTATCTACCGCAATGGTGCTAAAGAGACTGATCTCATCTGCGTGAGCGGCGATCTCGGAGCCGCCTACATGGGTTTCCAACTCCTCGAACGAGAGAAAGAAGTATATTACAAGCAAATAGAGACCGCCAAAACCGATGCCGAACGCATGGCCATCTCCCAGCCCGACTTCAGCGGTAGGGAATACCTGCTCGAACGTCAGATGAAGCCCGAAGCCCGACGCGACATCATCCTCCAGCTCCGTAAGGCTGGCATCCAACCCACCGCCATGATGGACATCAGCGACGGACTCTCCTCTGAGCTCCTGCACATCTGCACTCAAAGTCACTGTGGATGTCGCATCTACGAAGAGCGGATCCCCATCGACTACCAGACCGCCGTTATGGCTGAGGAACTCAACATGAACCTCACCACCGCTGCCCTCAACGGAGGCGAAGACTACGAACTCCTCTTCACCGTCCCAATAGCCGACCACGAGAAAGTCGAGCAAATGGAAGGTATCAAACTCATCGGCCACATCACCAAGGAAAACCTTGGCTGCGCCCTCATTACCCGCGACGGTGCCGAGTTCGAGCTCAAAGCCCAGGGCTGGAACCCCCTGAAGAGCTGACCTGCAGAACCACAGACCGAAAGACCAAAACTCGGAATCGTGGCTTCCCATAAAACAGCAACAATGTGTGGCGGTTCTTCCGCCACATCCCACGCATAACAAATCACAATTTATTAACACATTAAAACCAATTACATTATGAGAGTAATTATTGAACCCGATTACGAAGCCCTCTCTAAGTGGGCAGCCAACTACGTGGCAAACCGCATCATTGAAGCCAATCCGACACCCGAGAAACCCTTCGTGCTCGGTTGCCCCACCGGCTCATCACCCCTCGGTCTGTATCGCAACCTCATTGACATGTACAGCGCGGGCAAAATCTCTTTCCAGAATGTCATCACGTTCAACATGGACGAATACGTGAAACTCCCCGAAAATCATCCTGAGAGCTACCATTCTTTCATGTGGAACAACTTCTTCAGCCACATCGACATCAAGCCTGAAAACGTGCATATCCTCAACGGCAACGCCCCCGACCTCATTGCCGAGTGCAACCACTACGAAGAGATGATAGCCGAAGCTGGAGGTGTTGACCTCTTCATGGGGGGTATCGGTCCCGATGGGCACCTCGCCTTCAATGAGCCAGGTTCCAGCCTCTCCTCCCGCACCCGCATCAAGACCCTGACCACCGACACCATCCATGCCAACAGCCGCTTCTTCGATAACGACCTCAGCCTCGTGCCCAAGCAAGCTCTCACCGTCGGCATTGGCACCGTCATGGACGCCAAGGAGGTTCTCCTCGTTTGTTCTGGTCACAACAAGGCCCGTGCCCTAAAGCACTGCATCGATGGTGACATCAGCCACAAGTGGACATCCTCCATGCTCCAAATGCACCCACACGCCATCGTCGTCTGCGACGAAGCCGCCTGCGACGAACTCACTGTCGGCACCTACAAGTACTACCTTGACAAAGAGCGCGGCAATCTCTAACCCCTCTAACTTGACACAAATCATCCCTGGGCTTTTCTCAGAAGTCCAGGGATTTTTATGTCAAAGTCCGTCCCACTACATTTGCGTGAAAGTTCCCAAACATTTTATCAAGTGGGACTTTTCATCAAAAGCACGTAGAGAATGAAGCACAAGAGGGTGCACCAAATAGGCACACCCTCTTGTGTTTCACTTATTGTTATTTGCTTATCAAACTTACTTCACCTCCTCGAAGTCGGCGTCCTGAACGTCATCGGCGCTG
Organism: uncultured Bacteroidales bacterium; assembly: GCA_902803605.1. Classification (GTDB taxonomy): domain Bacteria; phylum Bacteroidota; class Bacteroidia; order Bacteroidales; family Bacteroidaceae; genus Minthosoma. Next base: position 3,199 of record CADCQH010000047.1, read on the forward strand.
GACTGATTGCCTGCGTTGGATTGAGCACCGCCCTGGAAGCCTGCGTCGCCTGGATTGAATCCTGCGCCTGGTCCTGCCTGACCAGCACCAGCAGCGTACATCTTCTGAGAAGCGGCCTGCATGGCTTTGTTGAGACCATCGATGGCTGCGTCAATCTGAGCTACATCACCACTGTCCTTGGCTTTCTTGAGGGCTTCGATGGCTGAGTCGATGGCTGGTTTGTCATCTGCTGGAATCTTGTCCTTGTTGTCGTTGAGGAAATTCTCGGTCTGGAAAATCATGCTGTCTGCCTGATTCACCTTGTCGATGCGCTCACGCTCCTTCTTGTCGGCATCTGCGTTGGCTTCAGCCTCAGCCTTCATGCGTTCGATTTCTTCCTTGGAAAGGCCAGAGGATGCTTCGATGCGGATTTCCTGCTCCTTGCCAGTAGCCTTATCCTTGGCAGACACCTTGAGGATACCGTTGGCGTCGATGTCAAAGGATACTTCAATCTGTGGAACACCACGACGTGCTGGTGCGATGCCGGTGAGGTTGAAGATACCAATCTGCTTGTTTTGGTTGGCCATTGGACGGTTACCCTGCAAGACGCGGATGGTCACCTCGGTCTGGTTGTCGGCAGCGGTTGAGAACACCTCTGTCTTCTTGCATGGGATGGTCGTGTTCGACTCAATCATGGTGGTCATGACAGAACCGAGTGTCTCGATACCTACGTTCAGCGGAGTCACGTCGAGCAGCACGATGTCGCCCACACCTTCTTCCTTGTTGAGGATAGCACCCTGGATAGATGCACCCACAGCCACCAC
>CADCQH010000048.1 GCA_902803605.1 uncultured Bacteroidales bacterium
GATGGGACTCAAACCCATGACCTGCAGAACCGGAATCTGACGCTCTATTCAACTGAGCTACCGAGCCGTTTATGTTGCATTTCGGCGGCAAAGTTAAGGATTTTTATCGATATTTTTGATTTTATTGCCGTTTTTTGTTTGAATTTTGGATTTTTGTGGTACTTTTGCAAATATATCACGAAAAATTACGTAAGAATGACGCCTAAAATAATTAAATCTACATTGAAATCGACGCTTTGGACATTCTGTCTGCTAATGTGTACATTGACCGCATCGGCACAGATAAAAAATGCACCCCGACATAAGCATGGTGATTGGTTCGTGGGAATTGGAGGTGGATTCAGTCAGTCAATGGCCGAGAATGCGGATGCCACGGACTTCATTTTCCATCAGTTCCCATCCATTGATGTCGTGCTTGGGCACAATTTCACCCCCGTTATTGGTGTCCAGCTGACCGGTAGCATCACTTCTCAGGTGTCGAGATGTAGTGAGGCTGCTTCCAAGGCGATGCCAGAGGTGTATGGCAATGGCCGTTATAGTTTCAGGTTCCTGTCGGCATCGGCATCAGGCGTTCTGAACCTCACCAACGCTTTCTTCGGCTACGAGGTTGACCGTCCTGTGACGTGGAGTTTCCTCTTTGGTGTAGGCGCCATCAATACTTTCGGCTTTGATGAGAAATTGGCGAAATGGAATGTGACGCCTAATGCGGAAAAGCCCTATTATCCCGTCAATAAGGACGGTGGACGCTATCTCGTGGGTCATGCGGGCATGCAGATGGGCATCCGTCTGAACGAGCCGTGGGACATCTGCGTGGATTTGCGACTCAATGGCACTGACAATAAGTATAATGGTGCGAGCGACGGCAACAGTTTGGACTTCTACCTGGACTTGATGGTCAACTTTGTCTATCACATGAAGAATGGCAAGCAGGAGTTGCGCCGTTTCCGTCAGCCACCTAAGGAGCCATTCGTTGACCCTGTACTGATTGACCACACGCGTGACTATCGTGAGACGGTTCGCTATGGAGAGTCCATGTACACGGAGATTCCTTTCTATTCTGGCTTCTACTACCTGAATGCCGCAACCACGAAGCGTGTGGAGCATGTGGCGAAGTTCCTGCAGTCGCATCCACTGGTCAACCTCAACATTGTGGGGCATCCTGACATCATTCCAGACGAGGATGAGGAGTACCATCGTGTCTTGGCTGAGAAGCGTGCAGAGGCGGTTCGCCAAGCCCTGGTGCTGAACTTCCACGTTGACCCTACTCGTCTGCGCACTTCCTACAGCGAAAAGGCTCTGCAGGCGTACAAGACGGTGCGTGAATGGGTGCCTGCCGTCAATTTCATCATGGAAGATCCAGGCGATGATATTCCTTCAGTTGACAAGAAGGAATGATGGGTACCTGCTTCTTGACAGGTGAACATCAATGACTGCCTGCTTCTCGAGTGCAGTACATGGATGAGAACAGGTTTTCGATGAGTAAGTACATTCATAAGAACAAAAATAAGAGAGCGTATCACTTTGATCGCTCTCTTTCTTTTATCAGCTTTCTTTTGTCCTACTTCTTCATCAGTCGCAGGTAGTAGAGTCCTGGGCACATGGTGTTGGGCGATGCGACGATGCGGAAGGTGAGTTTCTTCTTGACGTTGCCCTTGTTGTCGATGAGGAGGCTTTCAGGGATGGCGTATTCGACATTGAAGAAGCCCTGTTCATCGGCACCCTGCACGCGTGGCTGGATGGTGATGTCGCCCAGTTTCTGGTCATCGAGGTAGATGTCGGCTGTGCGGCCACGGTCAGAGGTGATGAAGCGGAGCATGAGAGAGAGGTCTGTCTTGAGTCCTTGGGTGTTCTCCACGACATACTGAATAAATTCGCCGTTCTTGGCATCACGATAGTTCTCGCCACGATAACTGCCGCTTGTGGAGCCAGTGGAGAATTTGACTTCGTGTCCTGCCTCGCTCTGCTGTTCGCCTGTGGCAACGTAGTCGAGGGTGCGAGCCTGCAAGGCCTGTTCTTCTGCATCTTTGCGACCCATGTCGGAGTTGGCATAGTCTTGCTGTGTACCCTGGAAGAAGTAGCAGGAATAGCGTGAGTGCTGGATGCTGTAGAATGGCTCGAGGGGCAGGTTGCCCTTGTCTGTGGCGAGAGTGAACTGAAGCCTGCTGAGGTCTTTCACCTGGATGTTGTTGAGCACCTCTGAGCGGTTGCCGATGAGGAGTGGGGCTGCAGAGAGGGGTTTCGCCGTGGAGCGTGCACCTGGTGAGTGGTCCATGCGTCCCTCGCCGCCATATTCGTTGGGCAGTTGTGCCTCTGTCTCTGTACGTGCAGCCAGGAGGATGGGGCCGTACTTGAAGGCGATGTAGCTGCTGTAGTCAGGGCATTCCTCGTAGCGGAGTTTCATGGGGAGTTCAACGATGAACTCGTCGCCAGCCTTCCATTTCTTGGTCACGCAGGTATAGGATGCC
>CADCQH010000049.1 GCA_902803605.1 uncultured Bacteroidales bacterium
AATCCTTTCTTCAGAACTGTTGGGCGTTTTAAGGGGCTGACACAGGAAAGCCTTGTGCTGCAAAGGGCAACGGGTTACAGTCAGATATACAAGACTTGGCAGTTGTTGAGACGTGCTTATTCGTTGCATGACAATATGTATCGCCTGCAAACGAAAGACATTGCCACGCTATACGAGATTTGGTGCTTCATCGAAGTGAGCCACATTGTCAGAGAGCAGTTGGGCATAGATGTGGACGTTGACCATCGTAACCGGATGGAAATGAATGGTGTGTTCACATGGGAATTGGGTAAGGGCGAGCATTCTCGTATCCTATTCCGCAAGGATGGCGTGGAGTTGGCAGAACTTGTCTATAATCCGAAACACACAGATAGGGAAAACGACAGCATCAGTATGCAGAACTTGGTGGTGCCTACGGTTCCACAAAAGCCTGACATTGTGCTGCAACTGACAAAGAACGACCTTGAAAAAGGCATGAAGATGACTTATCTATTTGATGCGAAGTATCGTATTGATGGTAGGGAAAAAAATGTTGATACTCCTCCTGATGATGCAATCAACCAAATGCATCGTTATCGTGATGCTATATACTACAAAGACAATGAAAACAGTGGTTCTTCCTTGAAGAAAGAAGTGATCGGCGGTTATATACTATTTCCTGGTGACGGGAAGAAAGAAGATTTTGCTGATTCAAGCTTCTACAAAACGAAGGATGAAGTTAATATTGGAGCTTTTCCTCTACGACCGAATGACAAAGAAAGCCGTGAACTGCTTGTTGATTTCATTGAAGAGATAATCGGCAAAGCTGCGTCCGAAACCCTTAGTAGTAGTATTCCTCAGAAAGGCTTAACGTATAGTTTACGTCCTCAAGAAGGTGATAGTTTGGTACTTGTGGGATATGCCAAAGATAAAGATAAAGAGAATTTTATCAAACACTCCATCTATTATACACGTGCAGATTTTGAACCAGGTTCTTTGCGCCTTCGCCCCGGATTTGAATGGACAAAATTTCTCCTGCTTCATGATGCACAAAATGCAGAAAGGAAGTTGTATTTATTAAATGAAAAAGGGCCTCGCATTGTCTCCAAGCAAACATTGGAAGATATAGGGTTCACTCCTTCTCATGGGGATTTCTTTTTTGTATTTGACATAGCAGACGCCCAGCATCCACGTGATATTGGCCCCGATGTTGTTATGCCTAATGTGAAGAAAAAATATGGCCCCTATTTTCTTTCTTTTTCAGAACTAATGAATAATCATTAGAGATAAATTCCATCTAATCGCCAAGTCACTCCTATGCTAAATGTAGAGCGGAAAAAACAAAATTAACCAATTATACGAATAATCTACGTGATACGAGGATAACGTGTGATGTTGGACAACGATTAGGCCGATTTATATGGTGTTGAGACAAAGTCGTTGAAACGGTCAGTGAGGAGAAACATCAGACGCTTTACTCAGGATTTCATGTTCGAAGTAAGACCTCAAGAAATAAACAACTTGAGGAACCAAATTGGCACCTCAAATTCCAATTGAAAATCAAGAAATACCGACCGAACTCACATTAGTTTTAAGGACTTATAGAAGCACCCGTGCAGCACTTACGCTACACAGGTGTTTCTTTCATGTTCATGTAGTGGCATTCACTTCTTCTCTGATGCCGCTTTTTTGAAACTGTCATCTGTCATCTGTAAGATGTAGCCTCTGTGCACCCATTGAGAGAGCATGTTGCCTGTGCCTTCGGAGCTTTTGCCAGCCTGCTGGCGCACATTGATGGCATCCTGACGGGTGAAGGTGTCGGGCAATTGCTCCAAGAGGTTGCGAGGACCACGACGTGAGGTCTGTGTCTGGCTGTCTGCCTTGCGGATGAGGTCACCAAAGAAGTGGAGCTTCAGCCATAGGTCGTAGTGGAGGCTCCAGCGACAGAAACTTTCAATCGCTTTTTCCCATTTGAAGCCGTTGGCAGTATAGAGCAGACAGGCTTTGCGGAAGGCATGCACGAGGGCGCGATGGTTGAGGTTGTCGAACACCTCGTCCTCTATCTGTGACGAACCGAGGATTTCACTTGTGAGCGCTTCCACCTGCGCAGCTACACCCTCAAAGCCCAAAGCGGCCATGCGCC
>CADCQH010000050.1 GCA_902803605.1 uncultured Bacteroidales bacterium
GTACAACGAAGATACCGGTTCATGGGGAAATGCTGGCCGTATTTGCTTTTATACAAGTCGTGTTCCTCGTAATTGGGGTAAAATAGCATACCGTGAGGGGCGAGGAGATTCAATGTGGTACAGAATTAACTGTAACGATTTTGTGGAAAACATTGTGACAGATCATGGATTCACTTATGGTGGTTACCAAGACGTTAAGGCCATTCGAGAAACCATACCAGACAACTATCTGCAATTTTTTGATGAAGGATATAATTGGTAATTCACCTTCTCCAGATTGACAACTATGGCGGAACATGGACATGACACAAGTTGGCTTTCTGATAAATCAAAAAGAGGGAGAGCATCAAACAAAAACGCCCTCTTTTTTGGGCTCTTACAGAACACTCCATTCACCTTTCTGCCACCCTATTTTTCACTCTTCCCCACCTTTTCCTCATACACTCCGTCTCATAATAAACGGCAACTTCGGTGGTTGACTATTTAATTTGTATGAGAAAATGGCAATGAAAAGGATAATTACTGCTGTTTATCTCTTTCCATCACCAATTCTCCACCACTATATTGTAATATTGCATTCGTTTTTTCAATCATCATCTAAAACACAAGAGCCCGTGCACACCAGCACAGGCTCTTTCTATATATCCTTATTTATCCCCACGGGGATAAGTCCACCGAGGGGTCAATGTCTCGGCGGATGGGATATCCATATGAAAGAAGTGTTATTCTCAGGTGCTTCTCTTCCCTGGGTGCTTGATGCTGATTTTATTCATCTTGTCAATCTGATAACGCACATCGTTCACAACGGCATCAATGAAATGATAGTTGCCGTCCAAATCAACAAGTACATTGGAAGATTTTACATCAGAGATTTCATAGCGACCATCAAACCAGATGTCATCCATATCGACGGTATAGCCATGCGATTCGAGGAAATCATCTATTTCAGCATCGGTGGCGTAACGAAGTGGTTCTATGAAAGGCTGTCGCAACACGACACATGGTTCATTCTCGCTATTGAAAGCGAAGCCTAAAATGGTGTAGGCATCTTCGGGGAACAGTTTGTTGTGAGCAAGCAAACGATGAATGAAGCCATTTAGACTGGTGGCAGAATCAGGCAGAAGAGCGAAGTTGTTGAGTTTGATGGCAGAAACATCATCAATAGAGATGAAAACATCGTTCTCTTGACCATTTCCTATCATTTCCTTTACATAATCTTCTATTCTCTCAATCCATGTCCCAAGGCTTTGAGCTCGCTGAACGACATGCCCAAGTAGGGATTGTTTATCCCTAAAGACTGGTTGAGCCTCAGCTGACTCTTGATCCTTTCCGTCGAAGTCACACGCCTGTTCCAGCGTGGCTTTGAGATTCGGATTGCCTCCAAATAATCGTTCCAGTTGTTGCTGTTTATCATTGTTCATTGAATTCGAATTGATTTTCATTTGCAAAGATACACACTTTTTCCCACACCTCAAAACCTTTAGCCCGACGAAGTCAAACTTTTTTTGATATTTAATGAGAAAACGCTTTGTGGCTCAAAACATTCTTTGTACTTTTGTACTCGTATTACCAAACAGGCATATCAAGGAAACAAATCAATCGTCTATCACGCCGTTCCATTATGAGTAACAATATGGATTCATTAGAGCCGATAAAACGAAAAATATACGAGATACGAGGTCGTAGAGTGATGTTAGATTCAGACCTTGCGGAACTCTATGCTGTAGAGACGCGTAATCTTAATCAGGCTGTTAAACGAAATATAGAACGCTTTCCTGATGATTTTATGTTCCAGTTGACAAAAGAGGAATGGAGTGCATTGAGATCACAAAATGCGTCAATCCAACAACTTGACATTCAGGATGATTCGGGTTTAACATCACAAAATGTGATCTTAAAGAAGAACGGACGAGGTCTTTTCAATCAATCTCTCCGCTGCCGAAACAAAGGTGATGTTCCTGGTCATAGACCACGCAGAACTGACCAGGGGCAACACCATGTATCTTCTCGTCAGCCTGCAAGAACCAACGACCGTCTTCCCTCTTAGAAAGCACGCCTCCCAGATACTCTGGCGTGTGGCGTATCTTGAAGGTCACCCGCATCCCCTCCTGTGCATCGCCCCACCCCGCTTCGAAGGGATTGCCGCTGATGAAATGGAAGTCATTCATTGTCACGTGGTCCTTGTACACCTTCTCGGGGTCGTAGCCGTGAGAGACGAAGAGGATGTTGCGCTTGATGTTCTTCTTTACCACGAACCAGGGACCACCACCAAAGCCCAAGCCCTTGCGCTGACCGATGGTGTAGAACCACAGTCCCTTGTGCTCCCCAATCTTATGCCCCGTCTCAATCTCGCGCACATCACCGGGATTCTCGCCCAGATGCGCCTTGATGTAGTCACGGAAATCGATATTGCCCAAGAAGCAGATGCCCTGACTGTCTTTCCGCTCTGCATTCAAGAGATGCGCCTTCTCAGCAATTTCCCTTACTTCATGCTTCCACAGATGTCCGATGGGGAACATCAGCTTGTTCACCTGCAAGGAATCAATCTGACAGAGGAAGTCCGTCTGATCCTTCACCGGGTCAGGCGAGGTCGAAAGCCACACCGTGTCACCTATCTTGGTGGTCGTCGCATAATGTCCTGTCGCCGTATAGTCGAAGTCCTTGCCTGCCACATCCTCGAAGCAGCCGAATTTGATGAGTTTGTTGCACATCACATCAGGATTGGGTGTCAGACCAATACGCGCTTTCTCCATCGTATAGCCGACCACCTTGTCCCAATACTCCTTGTGCAAGTCAATCACATCCAGTTTCAGTCCATATCTTCGTGCCAGCCACCGACAAATCTCCACATCCTCCTCTGAGGTGCAGTTCCATTCTGTATCCTTGTCAGGACCAATCTTGATATAAAACAGATGCGGGTCAATCCCCTGCTCCTTCAGCAAATGTACTGAAACAGCTGAATCGACCCCACCAGAAACCAATGCTGCGACAGAAGACCTACTCATTTGCTTGCCATCGCTGATTGCAAATTCTTTGATATCTCCAACATCTTGTCGATGGGCTTGACGGCCTTCTCCGCAATCTCGGCATCCACTTCGATGGTTGGCCACTCATATTTCAAAGTGTTGTAGAGCTTTTTCAGCGTGTTGAGCTTCATGAACTCGCACTCGTTGCAAGAGCACCCCACCCCTTCCGTTGTCTCAGGAGGTGCAGGTAGGAATACCTTGTCAGGACAAGCCTTCGTCATCTCGTGCAAGATGCCGCTTTCCGTTGCCACGATGAATTCCGTTGCCTCATCCTTGATGGCGAAGTTCAGCAAACCTGCCGTCGAACCAATCACGTCAGCCACCTTCTGAATGGGCGCAGGACACTCCGGATGCACCAGAATCTTGGCATCAGGATGTTCTGCCTTCAATGCCAGAATGCCCTCTAACGAGAACTGTCCATGCACGTGACAGCCACCATTCCACAAGAGCATGTCACGTCCGGTCACGGAATTGATATAGTTGCCGAGATTCTTGTCTGGACCAAAAATCAACTTCTCATCCTGAGGGAAAGAGTCAACCACCAGCTTCGCATTGCTCGACGTCACCACCACATCCGTCAGCGCCTTCACGGCAGCAGTCGTGTTCACATAGCTCACCACCTTATAACCCGGATGTTCGTCCACAAACGCCTTCAAGTCTTCAGCCTTGCAACTGTCAGCCAATGAGCAACCGGCATTCAGGTCAAGCACCAGCACCTTCTTGTCAGGACAGAGAATCTTGTTCGTCTCACCCATGAAATGAACGCCACACATCACGATGATGTCGGCATCCGTCTTTGCTGACCACTGAGCCAACGCCAACGAATCGCCCACGAAGTCAGCAATGTCCTGCACAGCTCCGTCCGTGTAGTAATGTGCTAAAATCACAGCATTCTTTTCCTTGCACATCCTGCGAATTTCAGCATTCAAATCAATGTCCGTGGGGACAGGCTCATCCACATAGCCTTTTTCCCTCCAACTATCTTTTACATTCATCTTTAAGTTCTTTTTTGAAACAATTGGTTGCAAAGGTACAAAAAATATTTTGTCAAACCACCATAGTCCATCATAAATATTTCATCTGAGAGAAAATTCCTCATGGGGCAAGAACTAAAGACCGCATACAAAATATCACCCTTTTCCCTCTTTTTGGAAATAAGATGATACGATAAATATGGTTTGTAAGGAGTTTTTTGGGTAAAGTTTGCTTTTATTCGGATAAATTGTAGTACCTTTGCAAGGTTTTGTGAGCAGCAACGTAGGTGATGAAGACTAATTGCAAGAAGATATCAATTAAAACATTCAATATGATAAAGATTACTTTCCCAGACAATTCCGTACGCGAGTATGAAGCTGGCGTGACGGGCTTAGAGATTGCCGAGAGCATCAGCCAAAGACTGGCGCAGGATGTCATTGCCTGTGGTGTGAACGGCGAGACGACGGAACTCAACCGTCCCATTCAGGAGGATGCGACAATTGCACTCTACAAGTTTGAAGATGCCGAGGGCAAGCACGCCTTCTGGCACACGTCAGCCCACCTGATGGCTGAGGCGATTGAGGAGTTGTGGCCTGGCACCCAGTTCGGCATCGGTCCTGCCATCGAGAATGGTTTCTATTATGACGTGATGCCACCAGAGGGTGTGAAACTGAGCGATGCAGACTTCCCAAAGATTGAGAAGAAGATGCAGGAACTGCAGCAAAAGAAGGAAGCGCTGGTGAGGAAAGACATCTCGAAGAAGGACGTGATGGAACTCTTCGCCTCGAAGGGACAATCCTACAAGAACGAGCTGATAGCTGAGTTGGAGGATGGTAAAATCACCACCTACACCCAGGGCAACTATATCGACCTCTGCAAGGGTCCCCACCTGATGACCACGGCACCCATCAAGGCTTTCAAACTGCTGTCATTGGCTGCAGCCTATTGGCGTGGCGACGAGAAGCGTCCGATGATGACCCGTATCTACGGCATCTCATTCCCCAAGAAGAAGATGCTGGACGAGTATCTGGTGGCACTCGAAGAAGCCAAGAAGCGTGACCACAGAAAGATCGGCAAGGAAATGGAACTCTTCATGTTCTCTGAGCGTGTGGGCAAGGGACTTCCCATGTGGCTGCCCAAGGGAACTGCCGTCCGTCTCCGTCTGCAGGACTTCTTGCGAAAGATTCAGAAAAGATATGGTTATCAAGAGGTCATCACCCCACATATCGGAGGAAAGAATCTCTATGTGACTTCAGGTCACTATGCCCATTACGGCAAGGATTCGTTCCAACCCATCCACACTCCAGAGGAAGGGGAAGAGTATCTTTTGAAACCCATGAACTGTCCTCACCACTGCGAGATTTTCGCTTGGCAGCCACGTTCTTACAAAGACCTGCCTTTCCGCTGTGCTGAGTTTGGAACGGTCTATCGCTATGAGCAGTCAGGTGAGTTGCACGGACTGACCCGTGTACGTTCTTTCACACAAGACGATGCACACATCTTCTGCCGTCCCGATCAGGTGAAGGATGAGTTCCTGCGTGTGATGGACATCATCGGCATCATTTTCAAGGCACTCGACTTCAAGGATTTCGAAGCACAGATTTCACTTCGAGACCCAGAGGACAAAGAAAAGTACATCGGTTCTGACGAGGTGTGGGAACAGGCACAGAACGCCATCATCGAGGCATGTGCCGAGAAGGGATTGCCCACTCGCACAGAGTTGGGCGAGGCTGCATTCTATGGTCCCAAGCTTGACTTCATGATCAAGGACGCATTGGGTCGCCGCTGGCAGTTGGGCACCATTCAGGTCGATTACAACCTGCCAGAGCGTTTCCAACTCGAATATACTGGTGCCGACAACCAGAAGCACCGTCCTGTGATGATTCACCGTGCCCCATTCGGTTCGATGGAGCGCTTCATCGCCGTGCTGATTGAGCACACGGCTGGCCACTTCCCTCTCTGGCTCACTCCTGACCAAGTGGTTGTGCTGCCTATCTCTGAGAAGTTCAACGACTATGCCAATGAGGTGGTCGCTCAACTCAATGCTCAGGACGTGCGTACCATCCTCGATGACCGCAACGAGAAAATTGGCCGAAAGATTCGTGACAACGAAATGAAGCACATCCCATATCTGCTCATTGTGGGCGAGAAGGAAGCTGCTGACGGCACCGTAAACGTCAGGAAACAAGGCACTCAGCAGCAGGAAACGATGAAAATCGACGATTTTGCAAAGAAAATTCAAGAAGAAGTTCGGCAAATGACAGAAAATTTCTAAAAAGTTTTGCCATTTCTCTGTTTTCCACTAACTTTGCACCCGATTTTGATAAAAACAATAAAAACTCAAACTTAATTCATACCGAAGGAAC
>CADCQH010000051.1 GCA_902803605.1 uncultured Bacteroidales bacterium
AGTCCTCGTGGAAGTCACCGTGGTTGCGGAAGGAGAAGAGGTAGAGCTTGAGCGACTTGCTCTCGACCATGCGCTGGTCGGGCAGGTAGGAGATGCGGATCTCGGCGAAGTCGGGCTGGCCGGTGATGGGGCAGAGGCTGGTGAACTCAGGGCAGTTGAACTGCACCCAGTAGTCGTTCTCGGGGTGTTTGTTCTCAAAGGTCTCGAGGACTTCGGGGGCATAATCCTGGCGGTATTGAGTCTTCTTTCCGAGGGCTTGCAGACCCTCCTGTTCACGTTGGCTGTTCATTGTTGTCGGATATGTTTAGTTGTTTTTTCTGGTCTTGAGGTATTTCTCGAGTCCGCGGCGGCGAAGCTTGCAGGCGGGGCATTCGCCGCACCCGTCACCTGGGATGCCGTTGTAGCAGGTGAGGGTCTGGTGACGCACGAGGTCGAAGACACCGAGCTGGTCGGCCAGACGCCAGGTCTCGGCCTTGTCTATCCACATGAGAGGGGTGTGGATGACGAACTGCTCGTCCATGGCGAGGTTGAGGCTGACGTTGAGGGAACGGATGAAGGAGTCTCGGCAGTCGGGATAGCCGGAGTAGTCGGTCTGGGATACGCCGGTGACGAGGTTCATGATGCCGTGCTCGCGTGCATAGACGGCGGCTATGGAGAGGAAGAAGAGGTTGCGGCCTGGCACGAAAGTGTTGGGCGGCGTGATGCGTCCGTCGGGTGTGTCGGCTGAGGGGGCTGGAGGCTCCTTGTCCATGAGCACGTTGCTGTCTGTCAGCGAGCATCCGGTGCTGAGCTGGCTGATGAAGGTGACATCGCGTTCTTCGAAGGGCACGCCGGCTTGTTGGGCGATGCGGCGGGCGATGTCCACCTCGGCAACGTGCTTCTGTCCATAGCGGAAGCAGAGGGCGCGCACCTCGTCGAAGTGCTGCTTGGCCCAGAAAAGGCAGGTGGTGCTGTCCTGTCCGCCTGAATAGACGACAAGGGCTTTGCGGTGGTCAAGTATCATGGCGTTTCTTGCTTTAGGGTTTGTTAGAGTTCTTTTACCTTGAAGATGTTGTAGGATATGTTCTCGTCGTAGATGCTGGTTCCTTCGTGCCGCTTTACATATTTGACAATCTGCGTGGTCAGCGGCAGGACGATGATTTCGTAGAGCGTCTTGGCCGACACCTGCAGGAGCATCATCTTGGCAAGCTCGCTGGCTGGCATGAGTCCGCCGAACGCGAGGGGGAAGAAGATGAGGGAATCAGCACCCTCGCCTACAAGGGTGGAGAGGATGGCGCGAAGGGAGAACCGGCGCTCGTGGTGGCGGAGCTTCATGCGGCTCATGACCCATGCGTTGAGGAATGAGCCGACGAGGAATGCCGTGAGGCTGGCGGCGGCGATGCGTGGTGCCAGTCCGAAGACGAATCGGAAGGCTTCCTCACCCTCCCAAAAGGGCGGCGAGGGGATGACCGTGGCGATGGCGCCGAGCGAGACGACGAAGAAGTTCATGAGGAATCCCATCCAGATGATGAGACGAGCCTTGCGGAATCCCCATACCTCGGCGATGCAGTCGTTGAGGATGTAAGAGACGGGGAAGACGATGACGCCGGCTGTAAGGGGGAATGGACCAATCTGAAGAATCTTTGTCCCGAGCAGATTGGAGGCTACGAGACAGACACAAAAAAGTATCCCCATGAGCATGAAGGATACGCTGACTGTACTGTTTGTTTTCATATGTTCCTTGTTTTTTACGTGGTTAATGCAAGTACACGCCTGTTTTCTCGAGGTGTTCAGGCACTCGGATTCTGCGAATCGGGTGCAAAGGTACGAATAAATGAAGAAAAAACGAAGCGTATCGGAGTTTTTCCTCTTTTCACTTTTCATTTTTCACTGAAAATGCTTACCTTTGCAAACATCAAGAAGAAAAAGAATACTATACATTATATATATGAATGACATTCAGAAGACGGCGATAGACGCATTTGTGGTCTATGCCGATCCAAAGACGACACAGATTACGCTGAAGCAGTTGCAGGACGAGCCGCTGGTGAATAAAATCTACCTGTTGATGCAGGAGGGCGTGGACAACCCCTTCCCCGAGTGCGGGGTCATCAGGGTGGACGACTACCGCAGTTCCTCCGCCATCAGGCAGATTTCCGAAGCAGTCACCGCCACCTATGCCCTGCTGTGCAAGACTCAGACAGCCATCACCTTCGGCTATCAGGCCATCCACCGTATGTGGACGGTGGCGAGCGGCGTGGATGCGTCGGTGGTGTATGCCGACCGTTACGTGATGAGGAATGGTGAGATGCTGAAGTCACCCACGATGGACTTCTATTTCGGCAGCGTGCGCGACGATTTCGACTTCGGCCCCATGACGATGGTCAATGCCTCGATGCTGAAGGCATACGTGGAGGAGTTCCCGACCGCCAACTACAAGTACTCGGCTTTCTATGACCTGCAGCTCTTCGCCTTGCGCCGCAAACGTCATGCAGCTCTGTTCCACATTCGCGAGTATCTCTATACCGAAGAGGAGCGCGACCTGCGCACCAGCGGCGAGAAGCAGTTCGACTACGTGAATCCCCGCAACCGCGAGGTGCAGAAGGAACGTGAGATTGTCTGCACGAAGCACTTGAAGTTGATTGGTGCCTACATCGAGCCAGAGAGTATCGTGGACGTTTCGGTGGATCGCCACGAGTTCGACAACGAGGCATCGGTCATCATTCCCGTGAGAAACCGCGTGAAGACCATCGAGGATGCCATCCGCAGTGCCCTCTCGCAGCAAACCTCATTCAAGTTTAACGTGATGGTGGTGGATAACCTCTCTACTGACGGTACGACCGAGGCTATCCAGAAGTTGGCTGCTGAGGACGAGCGTGTCATCCACATCATTCCGACCCGTAAGGATCTGGGCATCGGTGGTTGCTGGAGCCTCGCCTTCAACGACCAGCGCTGCGGACGATTCGCTATCCAGCTTGACAGCGATGACCTCTACAGCGGTCCTGACACCCTGCAGCGCATTGTTGATAAGTTTTATGCCGAGCACTGCGGCATGGTCATCGGTTCCTATCGCATGTGCAACTTTCAATTGGAGACCTTGCCGCCAGGATTAATTGACCACAGCGAGTGGACGCCAGAGAATGGTCACAACAATGCCTTGCGTATCAACGGGCTTGGTGCACCTCGTGCTTTCTTCACCCCGTTGCTTCGTAAGATTGGCATGCCCAACACGTCCTACGGCGAGGACTATGCCGTGGGTCTGGCATTCTGCCGCAAGTACAAGATAGGCCGTATCTATGACGAACTTTATCTCTGCCGCCGATGGGAGGGCAATAGTGATGCCTCGCTGACTCCCGACCAGGTGAACCGCAACAATATTTATAAGGATAGTCTCCGTACGATGGAGATTATCGACCGCCGCCGTCTGAACGAGTACTGGCAGACCGGCGTGACTGACGGCATGGCGAACAAGCTCTTTGAAGAACAGTTGCCCCTCTGGAAGGAAGCCAGTGAGCGATATGAGAAACTGGCTGAGGTGGTTACTAAGAAGATGGAATTCAACAACTGCAAGCTGGAGGCTCAATACAATCCAGCGCGCATCGTTTCGACCGGAGCCAAGGTCGATGCCGAGAGCATCAAGAACCGTCCTTGCTTCCTCTGTGAGGTCAATCGTCCGGCGGAACAGATTAGCAGCCCGATGCTGAAGAAGTATCACTTGCTGCTGAACCCCAATCCGATTCTTCCGAAGCATTTCACCATTCCGTTGCGCCATCACCGTCGTCAGCAGATTCTGCCGTACTACGAGGATATGATGGAAATCACCTCGCAGTTGAGTGAAATGTTTGTTTTCTATAATGGTCCTAAATGTGGAGCCAGTGCGCCCGACCACATGCATTTCCAGGCAGGAAGCAGGGGAGTGGTGCCGTTGGAGCGTGACTGGAACGAACTCTACAAGCCGAACCTCTCGCGCATCTGGCCCATCAGTGAGGAAGAATATCTGGAGGCCGTGAGCATGTATCTGGTTGCTGACAGCACGGGCGTGTTCAGTCTCCGCAACTATCTCTGTCCGGGCTTCGTCATCATCACCCGCACCCCCCATGCCAATCGGATGCTCTTCGAGAAAGTCTATCGTGCCCTCCCCGTCATGGTGGGAGAATACGAACCGATGATGAACATCATGGCTTGGTCACAGCCTGGCGACACGGATGGTTATGATCGCATCGTCAGCATCATCATCCCCCGCTCGAAGCATCGTCCCGACTGCTTCTATGCGGAGGGAAAGGAACAGATAATGGTGAGTCCTGGTTCGCTCGACATGGCTGGCTTGCTGATTACTCCCCGTCAGGAGGACTTCAAACTGATGGATGCCGAACTGGCAAAATCCATCATTCAGGAGTGTGGAATGACCCTCGACGATGAGCTCGATGCCGTGATGAAATTCAAGGGGGGGGTAAATCTTAGCAGACATTAAAATCGTGCTTTAAATCGAACGTAATGGGTCAAGAACGGGACGTCAGAGTCGGCATAGTGAAGGCGCAGAATCTGCGTGTGGTTTTCCATTCGGCATACCTGCTGGATGGAAAGCCTTTTGTGGGTGAGCATTGTTTCACGCCGCAGGATGATGAGCGTCTTTTTGAGCCTGCCGACGAGGGTGCTTCTTTCACGTTGAAGGATGTGGTCATCGGCATCGGTTTCCATTGGGAGCGAAAGGAGGAGCAGCGTTTTTGTGGTTCCTTGTTGCTGAAGATGGAGGAGGGAATGGTGAGAGCCATCAACGTCGTGCCGGTCGAGAAATATCTGGCCAGTGTCATCAGCAGCGAGATGAGTGCCAACGCTTCGCTCGAATTCCTCAAGGCTCATGCCGTCATCTCCCGCAGTTGGCTCATGAGGATTCTTAACCTTAACGATAACCCTAACCCTAACCCTAACGATAACCCTAACGATAACCCTAACGATAACCCTAACCATAATTCCACAAGCCTCAACTCTCAAACCATCATCCGTTGGTACGACAATGAGTCGCACACGGGTTTTGATGTCTGTGCCGACGACCATTGCCAGCGCTATCAGGGCATCACGAGGCAGACGAATCCGCACGTGGTGGAAGCGATTGAGGCGACGCGTGGACAGGTCTTGACGTATGAGGGGAAGGTGTGTGACGCTCGGTTCTCAAAGTGCTGCGGAGGCATGACCGAGGTGTTTGAGTCGTG
>CADCQH010000052.1 GCA_902803605.1 uncultured Bacteroidales bacterium
AGACACATTGCTAATTTCGCCCTTATCATAAATGGACATCAGTATTATTCGCACTTCATCTTCTGAATATTGTTGCACATTGTACGTAATCACACGTGCACCACCACTCTTCCCCTTTCCTTAAGAATGTAAAGTCCACGCTCAGTGAATGCCTTGAAGTTGTATTTGCTATGGCGTCCTTTGCCCGTTGTTTTTTCTAAGGTCAAATGATTTGATCTTAGATGGGCCGATTCCTCAGCTGTCAACTCAAATATATAACCATTTCTGAACTTGTTTGGGTTATTCCGGACTGCCTGGTTCACCTCCCTTGTCTGTACACCATACAACTCTGCAACATCGCGGTTCAGCATCACTTTCTGTCCTCGTTTTTCAAGCATTAAAGAACATGCTTATTTCATCTGCTGTCAGAGTGCCGCTGTTGATGATCTGCTGTTGGACTTCTTTCAAATCTGAGTCGGTGAGAAGACCACAATACTTGAAGGCTTTAAGCATGAAAACTTCAAGCTTTGCTTTTATGGGTTGAGCACAATTGGCATAGGAGTCATGCGAGAGAAAATCATAGTCGTTTCCATCCAACTCGACTTGACACTCCAAGAGGCGCGGACGTTTCAGAATGTATTGATTGATTTGTGAGTTAATCATAACTGAGCATACCAGAATCCTATCCTTTGACACACCTGCTATGATAAGGAATTTCTCATGATCGATGTCTGCCCAAGGTCCCAAAAACACTGAGCCTGGAACAATGGAAAGTCCACGAAGATTGTCAATCGATGAAAAAGTGTTCATCATTACCTCAGGTGTATTAATTCAGTGCCGCCTCTAATGCGGAATGCTCATTGATACATTCCATATCCGCTGAATCAAGTCCTGCCTCACGGGCGATGTCTTCCCACTTGATTGAGTAATCACGAGCTGTGGAACGCCAAGCTACATCATGTGACTTTTCTTTGATTTCGTCATAGGACAACTGGGAATACTTGCGGATAGAGTCGTCTAAAGCCTCTTGCTCATTACGGGAGAGTTTGTTCAGGTCTGCATCTACCAATGGACGTACATACATCCAGTCCTCCACTTGGAAATAGTTTCCTAATCCTTCTGTGTCCGGGAGATAGGAATCACCACGTACCATTTTAAGCATGTCGTACATTCGAGATGGAACAGGACCGGCTTCCATGGCGATATAAATGTCGCCAGTAATGGGCTTGCCCCAGTCTGCCAGATGCTGACGTTCGGCAAAGTATATAATCTTGAATATCTTATGAAAGTCCTTACGCCGTATGCGATTGGCCACATACAGCAGGGCATTCAAAGCCTTTGTCTTATCGAATTGTACGTCCATTTTTTCTTTCTATTTCGATGCAAAGATAAATGAATTTCAGGAAACATCCAAATTTTTCGGGGAAATGTTTTAACCTTAACCCTAACCTTAACCCTAACGGTTGAATGGTTATTGGTTATAGTTTAGAGTTTAGAGTTTAGAGTTGAGAGTTGAGAGTTTAGGGCTCTCACGGATTGCACGGACGTCACGACTACAAAAGATTGATTATCTTTTGTAGGCTGACGGGGGATGGTAGTTGGTTCGCAGGTCTTTTAGGAACGAAGAAGGCATGCAAACCGAACGAACATCGGTGGACAACACGGATTACTTAGAAAGTAAATTATGAGTAAATTGACAAGGAAATTATTCTTTTGATGAATTGTAATTCCTACTCCAGATTGAGAAGGTCGAAATACATGATACGAGTGTTAAGATGAGGTGGGTTCAGCAATCTTGTTTGCCTTTCCTCCTCTGTCTTGGGAGGATTTGTATATAATTCTTCCTGTGCTTCTGTTGTGAAGAGAAAGGTGAAGCCATTCTTTTGATAGAAAGACAACACGTCGGGAGTATTGACGGCATCGACTATGACGAAACGGCAACCAGACTTATTGCTCTCGTCAGCAAACCATTCCTTTACGAAATCAAGCACAGCACTTCCTACACCTTTCCTTGCAAACTCTTTATTTACTCCAATCCTGCCAACAAGTATACCGGGATAGCGATTCAAACGTTTCTGATGATGCGTGATCTTCAACATGAAGTCACGTCTGCTTCGAGGCAAATCGTAAATGCGAATACTATCATTGGAAACAGTAAATACGCAAACAATCTTCTTCGGGTTCTCGTTTAGACGAAAGCAATAAGTACGTCCCATCATGAACGTGGCATAGTCCAACGCATCATTGTGGAAGAAGTCATCCATATCCTCATCGCCACATGAGAATGCATCGCAAGACTTGATGATGTCTTCCGTATATGAGCTAAAGAAGCAATTGTTGCTGAAAAAACTCATAATTAGGATTTCTATACTGTTGCGATTAATCCAGCCTGCTTAAGCATCTGACGAGCACAACGGCGACGTTCTGAAAGGACTTTGTGCTTCTTGGGATCAAAGTTAAGTTCTGCCTGCAAAGCTGCTTCACCAAAACGACGTGCTTCTTCGTCATACAGGGTTGGAATTGCTTTAATTGCTGTTGCCATAGTCTTCTCTTCTTTTATTTTCCGCTGCAAAGGTAATTGTATTTCCTGATACAACCAAATTATTCGGAGAAATGTTTTAACGTTAACCCTAACGTTAACCCTAACCCTAACTAAGCCATGCGGGGTGTGGGGAAGACCCTAACGTTAACCCTAACCCTAACTAAGCCATGTGGGGTGGGAGGGAAAAATGAAAAAATGAAAAAATGAAAAAATGAAGGGTTTAGAGTTTAGAGTTGAGGGTTTAGAGTTTAGAGTTGAGAGTTGAAAGACCCTAACGTTAACCCTAACCCTAACATGAGAACTAATATGGACATCCATCAAAAAAATTCGTACAATTCGTACAATCTGTGGGACTAATAAAATATATCAAGAAATCCGTGGAATCTGTGAAATCTGTGGGAGAATAAAATATATCTGCTATTCGTGGGAGTTCTAAGCTCTATAGTATTGGAGGAAGTGGCGCTGTTCGGGGGTGAGGGTGTCGTTGGACCAGGTGGAGATGAGGGCGTCGGCAAGGTGCTGGTAGGTGGGGTTGCCTGTGCGCTGGTGGAGGAGGGCCAGCAGTTGGGTGTTCCGACCTGACGGGTCTTCCCGATTTTTGAGGAGGTCGAGGTTTTCTTGAGCAATGGCGATGCAGTCGGACTCCATGGAGTACTGATGGAGGGGGTTGAGCTGCATGGCTATGAGGATGTTCAGGAGCCAGGTGACTTCCATGTCGGGGATGTTCCATCCTGGTGCATGGTGGCAGGTCTTCACCTTGTCGTAGTTGGAGAAGATGCGTGTCTCTGCTTCATCGACTATCGCGTCGGTGATATAGGGAGAGGTGTAGCCGTCATGGATGAGGGTCAGCCAATGGTAACTCTCGGTGCGGAAGGTCTCATCGTCACGACTGCGCAGGTTGCCTGTCAACTGCTTGATATAGTTGGATCTGATGTCTGAGAGGAGGTACCATTCCTCGGTGTCGCGGGGCGTTGCCTCATAGACACGGTTGAAGGTGCGGAAGTACTCGTCATAGACGTACTGATAGAGGGGATGTCCTGCATGGGGGTTGGACTGCCGCAGGGCATGGTAGGCACTGACGAGCGTGGGGATGTCTGGATGGGACATCTGATAGAAGGCGTCAAGGGCACTGTGGAGCGCGTCGTGCAACTGGTTCCGCACTTCATGTGCCTGACTTTCTTCTGGGAAGAGGCGGGTCAGACCTGGTTCCAGTATCTGACGGATGCGGTCAAAGCGCTCCTTGAGCGGGAGAGGGTTCCACCCTTGGGGGGTGTTCAATGCTCCACACCAGTTCTTCAACTCATCTATCCGCTGGGGGGAGAGGGAGGACCAAGGATCAAGGAGGGGAAAGAGGGACATGAAAAAATGAAAGAATGAAAAAATGAAAAAATGAAAAAATGAGGGACGATAACCCTAACCTTAACGTTAACCCTAACCCTAACTAAGCCATGCGGGGTGATAGTTTAGAGTTGAGAGGTGAGAGGGATGAGGGAAGAGGGACATGAAAAAATGAAAGAATGAAAAAATGAGGGGTGATAACATTAACCCTAACGTTAACCCTAACTAAGCCATGCGGGGTGTGTGATAACGTTAACCCTAACGCTAACCCTAACTGGCCATGCGGGGGAGAGGGACATGAAAAAATGAAAGAATGAAAAAATGAGGGGCGATAACCCTAACTGGCCATGCGGGATGGGGAGAGTTGAGAGTTTAGAGTGGAATGGTTATGGGTTATGGGTTATTGAAGCTATGTGGGATGTCAGGTATTTATCCTCTTGCGTGAGTAGTGACTTATCCCATGTGGAGATGTCGGCATAGGCGGCTTCCATCAAGTCAGGGTCTTGGTTGTTGAGGGCCACTTGCGCCATCAGGTGGGTCTTCAGTTTGGAGTTGGGTAGCCGATCGAGGAGAGTGTAGGCCTTTGTCTCCATTTCGTCCAAAGAGGGGAAGGTATTGATGGCTGCGTTAATGCCACAGTAGAGGCTCAGAAGAGCTGATGTTTCTTTCTCTGCATTGATGCTGATATGGTTCTCGTATTTGGCATGGAGCCAAGCATATATGCGATGAAGGCATTCTGAAAGGAAGATGTTGTTCTGTTTCAGTTCCTGTACGGAACCATCATAGTCAGGGTCGATGAACAACATCCATTTGTAACACTGAATGCGGAAGGCTTCTGCTGCTTCTGATTCCATGAAGGTGAGACCTGAGAGGAGTGAGCGGTCGAAGTGCTGCTCATGAAGCATGTCATAACACCAACGCACCTCACGATATTGCCAGGCCAAATCGGAATCGGGGTCGAGGTCTTCTACCGGAAGGGCATTGAAGAAACGGGCATAGTTATGATACAAGCGGACATTGTCAGGATGACGATAGCCTGGATGTGCCAGGCAAAGCACATGGAAATAGAGGAAGAATGCCTCCATTTCTGACTCGCAATGCTCAACGGCTTCCTTGTGACACTGTTCCAACGTACGGTTTGCTGTTTCCAAGAGCTGATGCGCCTTTTGGTCATCGCCACCACTCTGCAAGTGGATGTCCTGCTGATAGAAGGAGAGGAGGGTTGACAGTTGAGAGGTGAGAGTTGACAGTTGAGAGGTGTCCATGAAGGGCTGGAGTGCTGCGCTTTGGTGCTGCACCAATTGTTGCATGAGTTCTTCGCCATCTGCAACCCATATTCCAAGCACATTCAATATGCCATAGATGGCTCTCGCCTTGGCTGGTGAAACCGAGGTGAAATCCGTCTGACGGATGAGTTGGATCATGGGTTGGAGGTTGAGATTCATGATGATTGACAATTACGAGTGCCGTTTGGCATGGTAATAGCGTTCGAGAACAGCTTTCAGCTGCCACCAGGAGGTGGTGAACCGCTGATTCTTGGCGTATGTGTCCAGCAGAATCTTCATGAACTCCTGATAGAGGTCTGCGCTGTCAATGGCAAGTCTGTCTGGATGGAGCCTGACAAGCATCTCATAGTAAGAAACCAATGTGCCGGCACTGGGATGAACCGTATGGAGCATATTGCTTCGTGCCTGATTGAGTTCCTTCTGCGTTATCTCGGCAGGAGCGTCCTGAGGTATTCCAGAGAATCGTTGAATGGTTTTCTGCCAAGAATGCCTCTCTGTCTCCAAAGCCATCTGGTCTGCATCTGTCAGCTTGCGCTGCAACTGCATCTCCACCTTTGAGAGAGACTGGCGGGTAGCGGTTTCCAACTTGGTCTGAAGAGCACGACCCTCTTCTGTATCGTAAGGGGACAAAGCAAGTATGTCCCAGACCGCATCAGCAGCCTGAGGCGAAAGACTGCTGAAATCGCAGTCCCGAATCTGTCTGATTGTTTCTTCTATTTGCTTTGTCAATTTCTTTTCTATTTTTTTACTGATTTTCTTTTTATTGGAACTCCTGAATCGGATATATTTGATGACGGGCATCAACTGCGCCAGTGGGGCGGAAAGCGTCTCGTGCTTCTGCCCATATTGTTTCGCGGCATCGCGATAGTTCACGTTTTGAGTGGCCAGATAGAGGACTGCCATCATAAAAGCATCCTCATCGGTTGCAGCTTCATCAGGATTGTGGAGCATTTGCTCCACCATCGGGATATAGTGCTCTACAGAATGGCGGTCTTTACGTAGCACGGCATGGAGCAGCAACAAAGTCTTGACGTGGTTGTGAATCTGGCTGTCATCAAACTCCATATAGCTGAGGAACTGGAGGTCGTGCAGAATCTCGGAATCGATTTCCACTTGCTTCCTATTGTCAAGCGACTTCCTCCGGCCATACCGATGGCGAACGATTTCTGTCAGAGTCTGGTCAACCCTCCTCACATAGCCAGGAGAAAGCAGCTCCTGCAGCTTCATGGGGAGCGCATGCCTTACAACATCCTGACTCTCGGTCTTCAGTATGAAACGACCATTGAAAATGGGATACTCCAGCGTGAGACTCGCCCCCTGCCCCGTCTTCCTGACTTGGGTGACATAGAACTCATAGCCTTTAAAAACCTTGGCTTTGAGCATGACCTTATCATCAACCTTAAATTCCTCTGGAGAAACCTCAAGGTTGAACATTTCCCGATGTTCTCTCATCATTGCAATGAGGTCATCCATGTCTTTAGCAGCAGCCCAGAGAGGCTGACCGTTTTTACTGCGGCATATCGTGAGACGGATACGAGACGTGCGGTTCCATTCGCCATTGACAAGTGCATTCAGTTCCGGCTCTGTTGCCTTGATGAACAGATAGTAGTGCAAGGCGCTTCGCAAGTCGTTGTTCTCCTTGACCTTGCTGTTGTACGCCTTGTCATTCTCCTTTTTGAACACAGCCTCTCTTGCATACTGATGGGGGATAAAATACACAAGAGCCTCCAGATTATCAGTGGCTCGCTGTTCGTTCAGTTGTGAAAGCTGCACATCAATCATTTTGGGGTTCAGATGTCGCAGCACCCACCATCGTTCCTCTATTCTTACATGTATCTTCTCGGGCATGGGTACTATTCTTCCTTGTCCAGCAACATGTAGTTTCTGGACGAATTGTTTGTTTCCAAATGAGGCGGGCACCAGTTCTCAGACTGTTTAGGAGATGGCTGCAAGGATAATCCTCATATCAATCCAATATGCCCAACTCTGTCGATTTGGAATCAGCGAAGCTCAAAAAGGGAACTTGGTCGGAGATGACCTATGAACACAAAAAGAGCGTGAACTCTTACTCTGCCAGTCCGTTGCCTTAGGTCCTGAGAAACCCATTATCTAAACAGACAGAATTTATGCTCACGCTGCGGAATATATTACACCCATTAAGTGTGCATGAGGCTACACGAGCCTCGGCACACTAACGGGGAGTATATTGCCACCCGAAGCATCCACTCTGCATTGTTTTTGAGATAATCGATTGAATTTCTCAGGTTCAAGCAACCAAAAACAAAGCGTTGTAAGACGCTATTCCAAAAATTGACCCACACCTTCACTGTCCTTACGAACAAGTGCAGCGTGAGCGGCCACATACGACCACTTCAGTTTTCATCTTGGCTCAAATGTCATTGAACCGCAAGTCGTACTGAATCGGCTGCAAAGGTACGAATATTTCTTTAAATACATATTAAATATTATTAAAAAACTTCTCCACGTCATTTCTTTTGGGGTCGCATCGCTCAAAATGGTCAAAAAAAAGTCAGCCGATTTCGATCTCCTTTGAAAACGGCTGACTTTTGGGAAAAATAAAAGAAAAGTGTGTAATGTTGAGGTGAGGTGTATTATTTGTTCACAATCACCAGACCACCATTCTTGGGGATGGTCACCGTGACTTGCTTCTTAGCCTTGATGGTGCTGACACTACCGTTAAGTTCAGCATCGTCGCTGTACAGCTGCAGTTCGGCGTTCTTGTCGAACATGCTGAGGTCGATGTTCTTCTTCAGAGTTTCATCTTGAGCGTTGACACCAACAATGAACCACTTGTTGCCTGTGCGACGGGCAATGATGGCATATTTGCCAGGATAGCCGTCGATGAACTTCACCTCATCCCATGTGGTGGGCACGTTCTTCATGAATTCAATCGCCCAAGCAGGAGCATCGGTGAGGTTGTTAGGAGCAAGGGCGAAGTGCTGCACGGCACTCTGAAAGAGCACGGCCGTAGCAAGGGCATAAACATCGGAGGTTACACGGTGAGTGCCTCGCTTATTGTCAGCACTATAGTACTTATTGAGGGTGGAGCCACCGAAATCCATCGAACCAACCGTATTGCGGATGAATGTGTGAAGTGTGGCATTGTGCGCTTCAGCATCACAAGAGCCTTGGCCGAAGTGAAGATTTTCCGATGCCAGCACAGCTTCGCTGGCAGCATAGTTGGGGTACATGCGTTCCCAGCCACGTGGCAAGGTGCATCCATGGAAGATACAAAGAATGCCAAAATCGTTGGCATCGGAAAGGATGTCCTCATAGAGCTGCATCATGTTCTGTTTATCACCGCCAAAGAAATCGACTTTGATACCTCGAATGCCCACACTCTTCATCCAAGCCATCTCAGCGCGACGTTCACGGCTCTTGTCCATCTTGCCAAGAGGTGACTGAGGGGCGTCGTTCCAAGAACCATTAGAGTTATACCACAAGAACAGACCAACGCCCTTTGTCTTACCATACGCGGCCAATTCTGCAATCTTTTCATAACCAATCTGTTTATCCCAAAGAGCATCGATGAGAACTGTCTGATAGCCCATTGCTGCGGAGAAATCGATGTAACGCTTCTGCTCATCATAATTACAGCTAGCATCCATACCGATAATCCAACTCCAAGAACCCTTGCCATAGATATATTCCTGTGAAGCCTTGTACTTCTGAGACACGAGATCGAAAGGTACGGTGGTCTCCACAATTGGAGCCAGCGTAGAACCTAATGTGATAGTGCGCCAAGGTGTCTCGCAAGGCAATGCCACAGATGCGGAAGTGGAACCCCAACCATTGCATTCACCCTGCTGAGGGAAGCCAATCTTGTAGAGACCATCCGTCACATTGAGCAGTCGGCTTGCCACATAACTGCCATCCACGCCTGTCTCGCTGATCAGCACCCAGCCCTTATCGCCCAGATGGAAAAGGCAAGGGAATGAATAGCCCTCACCATGACCATTCTTGCCCATCTTGTCGTCATCAGTATAAGATGTCTCATAACTGGGGGACGTACGTGCAAAACCACCCATAGGACGTGACTGAGGGCACATGAAAGTGGTTGTGCCTTCAGGTAACTTGAATCCACTTGCCTCCTCGTTCACCACACACACCTTTGTGTCGCGCTGTGGTAAGATACGATAACGGAAAGCAACATCGCGGTTGCTTACACGGAAGATGACATCCATCACCTTCCTACCTTGCTTCTCAAAGCTGCACACTGCCTCAGTGGCTTCATAATCGACGTGACTCTGTTTGATGTTGCGCAAGTCATAGGACTCCTTCACTGTCTTCACCTCGCAACCTGCCAAAGTCAGATTCGTAGTGTAGTTGCCCATATTGGTATCTAAACCCAGGGGCGAATTTTCAATAAACGTAGTGGTACCCAGATTGACACGATAAGTAGCAATTCCATTCTGGTCTTCCACCACAACAGTCAGTTTTCCGTCTGGACTCGTAAAAGTCTTTTCAGTCGCCCATGCTGATGAACACACACTTGCCAACGCAAGCATTCCTAAAATGATTTTCTTCATGTTGATTTGGTATATATTAGTTTTGTTTTCGTTCAAGGGTACAAAGGTAAGCATTATCGACGAAACAAGACGGCATGATTGATACACATTTTTTCGTATATGTTACAACAATAGGTCAAATTACGCCTCTAAACACACAAATTGACACATCCTTAAACAAAAATGAAACGGAGGAGCAAACAACAATGCCTTTTTTTGCCTAACTTTGCATCAATAATATCATTAACTTAAAACAATATGGAAAGAACATGGCGTTGGTTTGGCAAGAAAGACAAGATTACTCTTGCCCAACTGAAACAGATTGGTGTGGAGGGTATCGTAACAGCCCTGCACGATGTACCTCTTGGCGAGGTGTGGACACGTGAAAAAATTCACGATTTAAAAACGTATATCGAGAGTTATGGAATGCGTTGGAGCGTGGTGGAGAGCCTGCCTGTGGTGGAAACCATCAAATATGGCGGTCCTGATCGCGACCATCAAATCGAGGTTTATAAAGAGAGCCTGCGTAACCTCTCTGCCGAAGGTATCCATTGCATCTGCTACAATTTCATGCCCGTACTTGACTGGGCACGCACAGACCTTTTACATGAGAACCCTAACGGTTCAACGAACCTCTATTTCAACTATGCGGAATTTGCATACTTCGACATTTACATTCTGAAACGTGCCGGTGCACGCGAAGAATGGGCGAAGTTTGAATTCCCTGCAGGCGTGGGAAATGGTCGCAACGTGTTGGCTGAGTGTGACGAACTTGCCAAAACCATGACACCAGAGAAAGACCACAAACTGGTAGAGACCATCATCATCAAGACTCAGGGCTTCGTCTCTGGCAACTTCAGTGAAAACGACGAGGCTCCCATCCAGAAATTCCGTGATTTTCTTGACCTGTACAAGGGCATCGACAAGGCTCAGCTTCGCGCCAACATGAAGTACTTTTTGGAAGCCATCATGCCGACCTGTGAAGAATACGGTATGAACATGTGTGTTCATCCCGACGATCCACCGATTGAGATTCTGGGCCTGCCACGCATCGTACGCACAGAGGAGGACATCGATTGGTTCCTCAATGCCGTGCCTAACAAGCACAATGGCCTTACTTTCTGTGCTGGTTCCCTCTCCGCAGGTGCTTATAATAATGTGGTGGAAATGGCGAAGAAGTTTGCTTCACGCACTCATTTCGTACATCTACGTTCATGCCATATCTTCCCCAATGGCGATTTCACGGAGGCCTCTCACCTTGGCGGACGTGCAGACCTCATCGAACTCTGCCGCATCTTCGAGCAAGAAAACCCACAACTTCCCATGCGTGTCGATCATGGCATGACTTTCACAGACGAGCCTGGCGGTATCATGGATGAGAGCCATCACGGCCACAATTCTGGCTACACCCTCCTCGGACGCATGTTTGCCATGGGACAGGTACAAGGCATCCTTGCTACCGTCGATAGAGAGTTAGGAATTGAATATAAGCAACCTGGATTTTTCGACTAATACACATTAGAGCCGTAAAACGAAATAACGAAAAAAAGAGATGAAACTGAACGATATTTGGAATGGCAACGTCAATGCTGCCGAGTGGGAAGCCAAGGGTTACGAACTTCCCAAGTTTGACATCAAAGCCGTACGAGAAAAGACCGCAAAAGAACCCACATGGGTACATTTTGGTGGAGGCAATATCTTCCGCGCCTTCCCTGCCGCCATTCTCAACGACGCTCTCAATACGGGCAAGTATGATAGAGGTGTCATCGTGGCTGAAACCTTCGACTTTGAGGTAGTGGACAAGGCATATACTCCCTACAACAACCTTTCTCTCCTCGTATCTCTTCAGTCCACTGGCACTATCGAGAAAAAGGTCATCGCCTCTGTGACAGAAGCCCTTAAAGCCGATCCTCAGTTCCCTGACTGGCAACGCCTCATTGAGATATTCAAGAACCCATCCTTACAAATGATTTCCTTCACCATCACGGAGAAAGGTTACACCTACAATGAGACAGACCTTGCCAGAGGCCTTACTCCTGTCTTTGCGATGGGGAAAGTATGCGCACTGTTACTCGAACGTTTTAATGCCGGCCAATTGCCACTCACCATCCAGAGCATGGACAACTGCTCTCACAACGGTGACAAAGTAAAAGCCGGTGTTTTTGCTTATGCTGAGCGTTGGGTGGCTGACGGACTCGTCGATAAAGCCTTCCTCGACTACCTGAAAGACGAAACGAAGATCACGTTCCCTTGGTCCATGATTGACAAAATCACCCCTCGTCCTCACGTAAAGGTGAAAGAAATGTTGGCTCAAGATGGTTTTGAGGACAATGACTATATCGAGACGGAGAAGCACACGTTCACGGCTCCTTTCGTGAATGCTGAAGAAGTGCAGTATCTTGTTATTGAGGACAACTACACCAACGGTCGTCCCCCACTCGATCTGGGCGGCGCACTCTATACAACCCGCGAAACTGTCGATAAGGTGGAGACCATGAAGGTGACCACCTGTCTCAATCCCCTCCACACCGCCATGAGTATTTATGGCTGCATGCTGGGCTACACGTTGATTTCTGCAGAAATGGCTGATGAAGACCTACGTGCCTTTATCCAAAAGATTGGCTATATGGAAGCAATGCCTGTGGTGACCGATCCTGGTGTGCTGAACCCCTACGAGTTCATCGGTGCCGTCATCAACCGCCGTCTGCCCAATCCGTTCATGCCTGATGCACCTCAACGCATTGCGATGGACACAAGTCAAAAGTTACCCATCCGCTTTGGCGAGACGATTAAGAAGTACCTGTCACGCGGGCTCGACAAGTCTAACCTCATCCTCATTCCACTCACTCTCGCTGGCTATGCACGTTATCTGAAGGGCATTAAGGATGATGGTACACCTTTCGACCCATCACCCGACCCATTGCTTGAGGAACTGCAAGCAATCGTTGCCCCTCTCGAAGTGGGCAAAGCTGATCAAGACTACAGTTGTCTGAAACAGCTCTACAGCCGTGCCGATGTCTTCGGCGTAAACCTTTACGAGGCAGGTCTCGGTGAACAGATTGAGGGAATGGTAAAGGAACTGTACGCAGGCAATGGAGCCGTGCGAAAGACCCTCCACAAGTACGTAGCTGCACGTTAATGGACATTATCTCCAATCATGTAAACATGAATGAGGGGGAAGGCATCTTCCCTCTCATTTGTTTATTTGTGACAGGACACTTTCTATTTCAAACTCTTCTTCAATTTCTTCAAGGCTTTCAGTGAACGTTTGCCAGCCTTCTCGCCCAAGGCAATCATCTCAGCAATTTTGGTGGGCATGAAGTCCTGCGCACCATAACCCTTCAGATTCGGATTGATGTAGATGTCCGCATCCTGACAATTACGCTGATACTTTTTCAGGTCGGGGCGTAGCAAGCTCAGAAGAGAGGACGTATCGTCTTCATGTTTGTTGACCGTCAAATCGATGGCAATCACGATGTCAGCTCCCATATCCCTTGCCACATCCACAGGCAAATTATTCAGCACACCACCATCCACCAATTTCATGCTGCCCATCTTGACCGGTTTGAACACCAGTGGAATGGCCATGCTTGCACGCATCGCCTGCGCCAAACTACCCTCTTGCAACACAACTTCTCTCAATGTATTCATATCCACCGCCACACAGCGGAAGGGAATGTTCAACGACTCAAAAGAGACCTCTTTTCCCGTCAATTCTCTCAGCGTCCTCACAATACTGTCGCCCATCAGAGACCCCGTGAAAAGATCGCCCCAAGCCTGTGTGCGGAAAAGGGAATCCAACTGTTCACTCGTCGTTCCCATAGAATAAAGTCCTCCCACTATGGATCCAATACTCGTACCCACCACCATATCAACGGGGATTCCGGACTGTTCCACATACTTCAGCACACCTACAGCGGCAGCACCTTTTGCTCCACCACCTCCAATCACCAATGCCACCTTGGGGCGTGTGCACATCTCTTCTGAATGAGATTTCTTTTTTTGTTTGGCCTGCATCGTCACACAAACGAGCAGCAGCAGAATGAAAAACAGACTCTTTTTCATATATTTCCTTTGATGGTTGCAAAGATACAGATTATTTCCTATCTTTGCAGCATAAAACTAAAAAAAGTGTCACAAACACATGAAACGAGGACTAGTATTGGAAGGTGGAGGCATGCGTGGACTCTTCTCCGAAGGCTTTTTTGATGTGATGCAGGAAGCAGGCATCACTGTGGACGGCATGATTGGCGTGTCTGCCGGTGCATTGTTTGGCTGCAACTATAAGTCGCATCAAGTGGGACGTGGACTCCGCTATAATGTACGTTTCAAGGATGACTCACGCTATATGGGTTGGCGTTCCTTCCTCACGACAGGTAACTTCGTCAATGCCAAGTTCGCCTACCACACCATGCCGATGGAGTTAGACGTTTTTGACATTCCAGCTTTTGAGGCTGACCCTATGGAATTTTACCTTGTTTGTACAGACATAGAGAAGGGGATGCCCGTCTATCATCAGATCAATCACGTGGAAGACAGCACCTTCGAATGGTTCCGCGCTACAGGTTCTATGCCCATTGTCTCCACACCCGTAGAAATTGACGGCATGAAACTCTTGGATGGAGGGCTTGTCGATTGCATACCTCTCCAGCATTTTCAGACCCTCGGCTATGAACGCAACATTGTCATCCTCACACGTCCCAAAGGCTATCAGAAGACACCCAACAAAATGAACTGGCTTTTCAGAATATGCTGTTCCAAATATCCCAAAGTAGCAGAATGCATGGCACGCCGGCATGAAATGTACAATGCACAATTACAGTACATCGAAGAGCAGGCAGAGAAGGGCAACATCCTCGTCATCTATCCTGATCATCCCCTCGACATAGGACGCATCGAACTGAACGAGCCCAAACTACGTGCCATCTACCAACATGGGCATGAGAAAGCCCATGCCATGCTGGAAGACGTGAAAAGGTTTTTGGCTGAATAATCCTTAATCTCCAAATATTTCTTTCAACTTTGCCCCCAAGGCCTCACCTCGCAAGTCACGTGCCACAATCTTTCCGTCAGGATTGACCAAAAGGCTTGAAGGGATAGCATTGATCTTATACACACGGGCTGCAACTGTTTCCCACCCTTTCAGGTCGGCAAGGTGTACCCAAGGCATGTTGAGGTCCTTGATGGCCTTGACCCATGCATCCTTGCTTTGGTCAAAGGAAAGACCCACAATGTTGAAACCCTTGTCATGATACTTCTCATAGTTGGCCACCACGTTGGGCATTTCAGCACGGCAAGGACCACACCATGAAGCCCAGAAGTCAATGAGCACCCATTGTCCCTTGCCAACATATTCGCTGAGCTTGTGCAGATTGCCTTCAGGATCTGCCTCCTCAAGGTCGGTAAAGGGCTGACCAATAATCTTTTTCTTCGCCTCTTCCTGAGCAATGCGATACTTGACTTCATCTACGGCTGGATGACTGGCAAAGGGTGGATTGGCTGCCAGCATATCCTTGACACCATCCATTCCATAGAATGCCAAGAGATAGTCGGTGAATGCCGCAGGAACAAGCGTCTTCGTATTCTCCTTCAGCATTTGGTCCATCAAATCCTTGAGCTTGTCAGTCAACTTATCCAATTCGGGCTTAATCTCTGCTGCCCTTTTCTCAGCACGACTCTCCCGCTCCTCCTCTGGCAAAGAATTGTCGTAGTAGATATCGAGGATTTCCGACCGCATGGCATTCATCTTCATCGACAAAGAATCGTTTTGACGGTCATAATAGTTCAGACTCTGATTTTGAGCAGAGCCCTTCAGTACATTGGTCTTGAGGTCAATGGTGACAGGTGTGCCATCATTGAAGAAGATGACAAACAAAGGAGCCTCATCAACCATTACGTACATGAGTGCATCCTTGTCATAAGAACCCTCTAAGGCAAACTTGCCATCGCTAACAGCCACACTATCAACAGGCTCACGTGTGTCACGATTGCCCATATACACCATTCTGCTGCCAGCAGGAGCGGTACCTTTAATACTGTACTTTGTTTGTTGTGCCATTGCTGGCAGGGCAGCCACAGCAAGAGCCACCATCGCTAATACTTTCTTCATTTGTATATCAATTTGATTTTATGCCAAACTATTTTCAAGCCCCACCAAAGGGTCACGAATCACTCTCAGATACTTTTCAAACTCCTCCATCACACACTTCGTGGCAATCTCCACATTCTTCACCCTGCCGAAGTCTTCACGCAGACACATCGAATGCACATCGTTCTCACTACCCCATGCCACCCATATCTCCACCTCATGTCCTTCCCATGCCTCAGCATATCCCGTCGAAGCCAATGCGTAATCTGTATGAAAAAGACGGCAAGCGCCCTTCACCATCTGCTCAGCCACCTCACGCGACACCACGCCATATCGTGCAATCATCTCTGCCGGCACACCCAGCATCCGCTCCTTCACTTCGTTCTGATAGGCAACCACGCCACCCTCAAAGTAGCGGCTTGCACCACTTTGTGCCGTAATGGCAGCCGCAATGCGTCCACCTGTACACGATTCTGCCGTCGAAACAGTCATTACACCTCTTCGCTTGATGAATTGCGATGCAAAGGTACGAAAAACTCCAAACACTAAACCCTAAACTCTAAACTTTTTCCTATCTTTGCACATCAAAATTTCAATCTTTCAATCCTTCAATAGATGAATACCGCAATCAAGACCCTCATCGCAGTCACCTGTTGTACAACATTGGCAACATCCTGCACAAACAAAACCACAGAAATGGCACAAACTGAACTAACCACTGTCGGGAACCCCTTCCTGCCCCTTTGGGAGCACATTCCAGACGGTGAGCCTTACGTTTTTGAAGACCCTGACCAACCAGGGAAATACCGTGTGTATGTGTATGGCTCACACGATGACCTCATCAGCGAATACTGCGGACGTGACCAAGTGGTATGGTCAGCCTCTGTTGACAGCCTCAACAACTGGCGATATGACGGCGTCATCCTGGTGGTGGACAAGAATGCCAACGGGGAACCTTTTGATGCGAAAGGTACTGCCGATGTGCTTTATGCTCCAGATGTGACA
>CADCQH010000053.1 GCA_902803605.1 uncultured Bacteroidales bacterium
GAAATCTTCATAATAAATTGTTGTTGATGTTATTGATGATAAATATTTGTGAGTTTTTCTGAAAAGGGAGACACGTAAAAGGTGTGCCACAGAAAACAAACGCAAAGATACGGTCTTTTTCCCAATAAGGGAAATAATTACGAGAAAAAAAACAAGATTGTCGTGCAACAATCTTGAAACAAAGTGAAATGGATGATATAAAATGCATTTTATTCTTTTCCCTTCCTGAGAACCAATGACGTAATTTTCATTTCCGCATTCAATACAGCCGTACCAGAAAAATGCTTCACCTCGGCAGGTTCCTCAGTATGTTCTCCGGCAGGTTCACCTCCTTCTGTGTCGAGAGCGGAGTGTCGTCCATGCTTATAGGTTTCCTCTTCCAATGAGAATTGCGCATTATAAAGATTCCGTCCAGCGGCATCGACCTTGGTGACATTGAGGTTCTTCACATTGAATACGATAAAACGCCCAGACGAGTGCATATTGGACATGTAAGCATAGATGTCCTCCAGTTCTGGATTCGCCTTGCCAATGTAAGAACTGATGTCGGCAGCCAAAGTGGCGGAGATGCCATCTTTATCATTATCGCCAAGTGCATCAAAATGAGCAGTCAGCGCTTCCTTTACAGAGAACTTCTCTTCGACATTCAACTCCTCGCTGTCCAATTCCGTCAGCAGTTTCTTCACCTCAGTGACGTATTTGCCCATCGGAAACTGGCTAAGATAACGGTCGTAAGCCTCACGTGTATTGACTGCTTTGGCATCCTTGTAGGACAAGGAGTCAAGTTTCTGCTTGGCCTCTTTAAGGTAGAATCCATCGGGATGAATATCCAAGAAATGACGGACAGCCTCCAACGACAGCGCACCTTCTGCAGCTTGCCAATCAGCACGTTCTGTAAAGAAACAATCATGAAGTTCCTTCAGCTGCGAATAGTGGTAGGCATCCGCACTATAGGTGTCAAAGTAATCATTGAGCGCCTCGCCGAGAGAGTCCAACTGATGGGCATTCTCATAATGCATGATATTGTCGTAGGCCACACGCTCATCATCGTCCGACCCACCACGGAAGAACAGGAAGAATGCTGCTGCACCAGCTAAGACGACAATGACAATTGAAATAATTGCAATTGTCGCCGTTGCGCGCTTCTTTGCTGGAGCGTCTTTTGCCGGCTGCTGAGGAGTTGAAGGGGTTGCTTGTTGATTGACAGGACATCCACAATGTGGACAAGATGCGGCCAAATCGCTGATTTCTCTGCCGCATTCAGGACATTTGATTAGTGACATAACTGAACCTATTGTTGATTTTCGTGGGCAAAATTAGACATTCTTATCGGAATAACATCCATCATCTGAAGAAAAATCGTACCTTTGCACCCGATTTTGAAAAATGGACAATGAAAAGGGCTATCATATATTACATTCTACTGCTTTTAGGGACACCGTGGGTCATCCTTGTAACTGCCTGCACATCGAACAAGGATTGGCAGAGTTTTGATTTCTATCAAGTGGAGAAAATGGAGCAACTGACTGAGGCTCCCGTCGCAGAAGAAACAGACGAAAAGGACGCGTTCGGCCAACTGCACGAGGCAGAAAATAGAGAAATGGACGTAAGGGTTGACATGCAATTCTTGAAATCAGAGAATGACGGCAATGACAAAACCTGTCACCTCATCAACAGCCACCTGATTGAACTTTTGCTGAAACAATCCAGCGAACTAAGCATCGACGAAGCTGTTGCACAATACATAGAAGATGTGAAGTCGGATTTTCATAGCGATAAGGTGGCGAACGTCTATCATGACTATCTGACCGGACGTGCCGAGTACGGGATGGAAAACGTCATCAATTACCGACTTTCAGAAGATGTCTTCACCGGAGGGGCACATCCCTGCAAATTGACCACCATCCTGCGGTTCAACACTCAGACAGGAGATTTCATCACACTCGATGACGTGTTTCCTACCAGCAACCAACCTCAATTAAAAGACAAGTTGCTGGCTCAACTGATGAAAGACCAGGGAGTGCATTCCTTGATCGAACTCCACCAAAGAGGCATATTGGAGATGACAGACATGTTCATCAGCACGAACTTCGCCATGCGGGAAGACAGCATAGAGTTCCACTATAATGAGTATGACATTGCCCCCTATGCTTATGGCGCCTGCACCATTTGTGTAAGTTACGAAGACGTGCGGGACATTATCAGCACTACATGGGAAAACCGTAAGTGAGCTTCAACGTATCCATCACAAAGAAGGAACGCACCTGCGATATGTATGGGAAATCACCCACTTTATCGAGGATAAATTGCTGATATTTTTGCATGCTGCTCACACAAATCTTCAGCAAATAGTCGCCGTCACCTGAGATATTGTAGCACTCGGTCACTTCATTCCACGTGGCCACCGTCTCGCGGAAGCTGCTGGCAATTTGCTTGTTGATTTGTTTCATGGAGACGTTGCAGAAGACCATGAAACCACGCTCCATCTTGTTGGCATCGAGCACAGCCACATATCCTTTGATATAACCCATACGCTCAAGACGGCGTTGACGCTCGTAGGTGGGAGTGACGGAAAGGTGAATCTTCTGTGCCAGTTCTTTGGTGGTCAAACGGCTGTTGTTCTGAACGATTCGTAGAATCTGCAAATCGATGTCATCGAGTTCGTGAATGTATGTTTCCATATGTTTTATTGTTTTATAGGAATTACTAATATTGTTTTTATAAGTTCTTCAATTCTGTGTACAATCTCTGGATAGGCAAACCCATCACATTGAAATAAGAGCCTTCTATGCGTGTGACTGCCACATAACCAATCCACTCCTGAATGCCATAAGCACCCGCTTTGTCGAAGGGCTTGTAATGATCCACATAGTAGATGATTTCCTCATCCGACAGCGTATCAAAATACACTTTTGAGGTAGAAGCAAACTGACGAGTTTTCTCTTTCGTCACTATGCTCACACCTGTAATGACCTCATGGGCATGACCGGAGAGTTCACGGAGCATCTGAATAGCCTCTACCCTATCCTTCGGCTTGCCCAACACCTTCCCTCGGTCATAAACGATGGTGTCAGCCGTGATGATGAGTTCGTCATCAGACATCGACTGCTTATACGCCTCCGCCTTCTTGCCGGAAAT
Organism: uncultured Bacteroidales bacterium; assembly: GCA_902803605.1. Classification (GTDB taxonomy): domain Bacteria; phylum Bacteroidota; class Bacteroidia; order Bacteroidales; family Bacteroidaceae; genus Minthosoma. The sequence goes on from CADCQH010000053.1 coordinate 3,139, forward strand.
AAACATCGGGATGTCCTCGCCCAACAAGGTGTCAGGATAACTCTCATCAATATCCTTCAAAGTCCGAACCTCGAACGGGATGCCCAACCCACCCAACAATTCTTTACGACGCGGGGAGTTACTGGCCAAGATGACCTTATAGCCTTTGAGCAAACCAAGACACCCACTATTAGGAGATTCACCCTCTACCAACCGAACGCCGTGCTGTTTTGCATCCATTTATCTTGTGCTTTTAAGATTTGTTCCAAAATGTCACGGGCACATCCCTGACCTCCATTCTTGTGTGAGATATAAGTACAAATTTCTTTTATCTCAGGTGCAGCATCGGCAGGACAGCATGGCAAACCGCATACTTTCAGCACCTCATAGTCGGGGATATCGTCACCCACATAGGCGATTTCCTCCGTCCGCAGACGATACTTCTTCTTCAGTTCCCTATACGCATTGATTTTCACCGCCGCTCCAAGCACGACATCCCTCACACCCAAACCTTCGTAGCGAATGCGCACAGCCTCTGTCCTACCACCAGTGATGATGGCAAGTTTAAGTCCACACTTCACGGCATGTTGCATAGCATAACCATCCTTGATGTTAACGGTTCGCATCGGTTCACCATTGGGGTGTTGCGGAATGGTCTCGCATGACAAGACTCCATCTACATCAAAGAATACCGCACGAATCTTCTTCAAATCATAGTTGATCATTGTGTATGCTTTTACTAAATAGTTCGTATATCTTTTGTACATCTGGCGTATCCGCCAAAAGTTGCAGATGCTTATCCATCACGTTGGTGTCCCAACGAACAGCAGGACCAGTCTGAGCCTCACGAGGCGAGAGTGAATATAATTTCGCTGCTGTTTCATCAATCAAAGGAAGCATCACGCTAAACGGAATGTTTCCATGCCTCTTCAGTAAATCTGCACCCAAGCTGAAACAATGGTTCGCGAAGTTGCAACAAAACACAGCAGCCAAATGTAAGTATTTCCGACTCTCCCCATCCAACTCATACACCGTGTCTGAAACAGTACGAGAAAGTGTCTTGAGCAGCATGGAATCCGATTCATTCGATGATTCAATAAAGCATGGTATAATGCTGAAGTCCACCTCCTTATTTTTTGAGAAAGTCTGCATAGGATAAAGAACGCCACTTCGTTCAAATGGAAGTATATCCATAGGCATACTCCCCGCCGTATGAACCACCAACTGTTCCTCTCTACCCTCTTTTAGAGCCTCTGCCACAGAGGGCAGCACTGAATCTTTTACAGCAATTATGAAAACATCAGCACTCCGCACTACGTCCTTCAAATCTGTCGTATAGGAGCATTTCAACACCTTCGACAAAGCTGAAGCAGATTCCGTCGTTCTACTCCAAACCTGCACCACCTCATGTCCAGCACGACACAAAGCCTTACCCAGATTCGTAGCCAAATTTCCAGCCCCAATCAATGCAACTTTCATAGACAGTCCTTGGCTTTCACTCTTCACTTTCAGGGAATCCCCCCACATGCACATTCTCCCACTTTAACTTCTCCTCATCCTGTGGCTTGCGCTCAATGGCAGGATAACCAATGCCAATGACACATTCAGCTGTCAGATTTTCGGGATAACGAAGCAGGAAACGGAGTATATTGTCTGAAGGTTCTCCATTCTCCATGAATCGATTGCGAATGTGACACCAGCATGATCCCAACCCTAAGTCGGCTGCCTGATATTGCATCGTAACAGCAGCAATCGATGCATCCTCGCACCAAGCGTCAGTCACATCCCTATCACCTAACACAACCACTGCCACTTTCGCCCCAGCGATGAACTGGCTTCCCATTGGCCGGCAAAGCGAGATCTTTTCCAATATAGCCTTATCATCCACAACTACAAAATGCCATGCACGTGTTCCTTTGCTCGTTGGAGCCATCAGCGCAGCTCTGAGAATCGTCTGCAAATCCTCTGGCTTGATGTCCTCATCCGTAAACTTGCGTACACTACGGCGCATCTGCACCAAATCTCTAAAATTTCCCATGAATACTGTTGTTTACTTGTTCTTTTATTTTATCGTTCATTGTAACGCTTGCAAAGGTAGAGATTTTATCTCAAACTCTCTTCATTCCTCCGATATTTTTTCTTTATATGCCCCAAATTTAGGGAGAAGGAACCGAAAACATGACAAATTGCTTCTTCATTTCATTAGGATTGCTTACCTTTGCCGCCACATTATATAATATAAGGTGATTGAAATAATAACAAGTGATTATGGCAAGGAAGAAAAGTACAGGATGGATGTGGGTTCTATTGCTCATTTTGGTGACAGCAGGGGCTGGAGTTTGGTGGGTGTACAGGAGTGGATTTGGCATCAGCGAGCCTGTCTATATCTACATTGACATGGATGATACCGTTGACTCGATCGCCCAGAAGACAGAGAAGGTGGCAAAACCCGAAGAGATGCGTGTGTTTCATCTCTATGCAGGGCTGCTGAACCTGAAGGACAAAATCCGTACAGGACGTTATGAGGTGACGTCCGACCTGACCATGCTCAACTTCATCCGTAACATTCGCAACCACAACGAGAAGCCCATCATGCTCGTAGTACCATCGACCCGTACCATCGACCAGATGGCTGGCAAGCTTGCACGACAACTCATGGTGGATTCGGTACGCATCCTACAATATCTGGACAACGACACGAACCTCGAGGCTTTGGGTTACACCAAGGAATCGCTACCCGGACTCTTCATTCCCAACACTTACGAGGTCTATTGGGACGTGAGCATTTCCAAACTGATGGAGCGCATGAAAAAAGAGAACGATGCCTTCTGGAATACAAATCGAATGGGAAAACTGCAGGAGGTGAGCCAATATGCAGGGCAGGAGATGACGAAGGAGAAGGTCATCACGTTAGCTTCCATCGTGGACAGCGAAACCGCCAACAATGGTGAGAAACCAACCATCGCAGCCCTCTACATGAACCGTCTCCGCAAGCAGATGGCTTTGCAGAGCGACCCGACTGTGATATACGCTGTAGGCGACTTCACCATTCGAAGGGTATTGCACGAACATCTAAAAGTGGAATCACCTTACAACACTTATCGTAATATTGGTCTGCCTCCTGGACCGATCCGAGTACCCAGCATAGCAGGCATTGATGCCGTGTTGAATCACGACCGGAATGATTATATTTACATGTGTGCGAAAGAGGACTTCTCTGGCACCCACAACTATGCCGTCTCATACGGAGAGCATCAGCGCAATGCTACTCGTTATGTGAAGGCACTCAACGAGAGAGGCATCAAACGATAACCCTAACCTAAGAATGATGAAAAGATATATTTTACCACTCATGCTGCTTGCAGCAACGACCCTGTCTGCGCAACGCAAAGAGACCATCCTGCGTGACGGTTGGAAGTTCTCGCGTGGAGAGAAGTATGCCTCCATGAACGCAATAGCACCATCGTTAGTGGGTTTCAATGACAGCAAGTGGCAAACGGTGCAAGTACCTCACGATTGGGCCATCAGC
>CADCQH010000054.1 GCA_902803605.1 uncultured Bacteroidales bacterium
GATGAAGCCAAACCCAATACTACCTTATTTGTTTCCAATCAGCAATCGATGGATTATGCCACACCCATCATCATTTGTGGCTCATAAATTCTTGCAAAAAGTTGTAAGAAAAACAGCGTGTCCTTTGTGGGGCGAACGAGCTTGTTTTTTAGGTTGGTGATGCTGGATGTTTTGTCGTTGAGATGAGTAGAATTTGTCATAGGCACATTGTTTTGCGTTTCTCTTCTACTATCAATAACGAACATCCGAGCCATTTATTTTGCAAGGATGAAAATATTTTTCACGCTTGTGCCATTCCCGTCTTGTCCAGTTCCAACTGTGCGACAATATGTTTCTTGCACGCCTTGTGCATCCACACGCAGAAGCCGATGAGCAAGCAGATAACAGGGAAGATGAGCCAGTCGTTGATGCCGATGTTCATAACGATAGCGTCATAGATGCCATGTGCCAGCACTGGCACCAACCAGATGGCGACCATGTTGAAGAACGAACGCTTCACGAAATGATACTTGGCGTAGTAGTAACCCATCAGTACGGCAAAAGCATAATGTCCTGGCACGGAAAAGATGGCTCTCATGAGACCCACCGATGCCCAGTCGTCATCCATCACCACATAGCCGATATTCTCGACGGTGGCAAATCCCAGTCCCACGCACACGGCATACACGATGCCGTCGTAGTGCTCGTCGAAATGCGGATTGTTCCTCAGCACCAGCCACAAAGCCAGCAACTTGAAAGTCTCTTCTGGTATCGCCGCCACAAAGAAGGCATCCACACAATTGCCGATGAAGGATTGCCCTTCGCCCCCGTCGCCAAAGAGGAAGTCACTCACGCCCGTCTCCACCAAGATGATGGGGAGAACGATGACAATGCCCAAAAACAGGGCCATCACGATTTTTCCAGTAGGCTCAGGTTTAGCATCCTTCTTGAGAATGTAAGCCAACAGCAAGATGGCAGGCAACACTGCCACAGCGAATGCGATTAAGACACTTAACATACGATATAGTCGATAATGATGAAATAAGTTTGTTTTGATGGTGCAAAGATACGATAATTTTCCTTACCTTTGCACACAAAGTAGGACAGAAATGATAGATTCGAGCATATTGCAGGGTAAAAAAGCCGCATATTTCACGTTGGGGTGCAAACTCAACTTCGCTGAGACAAGCACGGTCGCACAGCAACTGATGCGCTACGGCGTGACCAAGGCGGCAAAGGGCGAGGTGGCTGACCTGGTGGTGGTGAACACATGCAGCGTGACAGAGGTGGCTGACCACAAGTGCCGGCAAGCGATTCATCGCCTCGTGAAACAGCATCCTGGTGCCTTCGTCGTGGTCACTGGTTGCTATGCCCAACTGAAGCCGCAGGAAATCATCGAGACCCCTGGCGTCGATTTGGTGTTGGGGAGTGAACAGAAAGGGAACATCATCCCTGCCATCCTCAATGGCATGACTGGGGCATATACCGTGAAGACTGCAGACATCAAGACGTTTGCGGAAAGTTGTTCAAGAGGGGATAGGACGCGCTATTTCCTGAAAGTCCAAGATGGATGCAACTACTATTGCACCTACTGCACCATCCCTATGGCTCGTGGACGTAGTCGCAATGGCAGCATTGCCTCGATGGTCGAGCAGGCAGAACGGGTGGCACGAGAGGGCGGCAAGGAGATTGTGATCACGGGCGTGAACATCGGCGATTTTGGACGTACTACAGGCGAAACCTTCTTCGACCTCGTCAAGGCGCTCGACCAAGTGGAGGGCATCGAACGATACCGTATCTCCAGCATCGAACCCAACCTGCTGACAGATGAAATCATCGAGTACTGTGCTGCCTCCCAGCGCTTCATGCCACACTTCCACATTCCTCTTCAGAGCGGATGCGACGAGGTGTTGAGGCTCATGCATCGCAAGTACGACACAGCCCTGTTCCGCCATAAGATAGAGAAAATCCGTTCTGTCATGCCTGATGCTTTCATTGGCGTCGATGTCATCGTCGGCACACGTGGAGAAACGGTCGAATATTTCGAGCGGGCATACGACTTCATGCAGAGCGTCGATGTGTCGCAGTATCACGTATTCTCCTACTCTGAACGTCCTGGCACCAAAGCCTTGGACATTCCCCATGTGGTCACACCTCAAGAGAAACACGAGCGCAGTCAGCGTGTCCTTGCTCTTTCGGCACAGAAGACCCACGACTTCTACACCCGATTCATCGGTACGACCCGTCCTGTCCTTCTGGAACACGCTTCACTCCGCAAACCCTTCATGAATGGCTTCACTGACAACTACATTCGTGTGGAAGTGCCCAACCGACCAGACCTTGACAACCAAATCGTGCAGGTCACCCTTGGTGCCATGAACAAGGAAGGGGATGCATTGAGGGGAGTAATAAACTAAAAACATTCACTTTGAAGAAATTAGCGATTGTCATATTAAATTGGAACGGTGCTGACATGATGCGCCAGTATCTGCCCACGGTGCTGAAGAACAGCGTGGGAGATGTCATTGTAGCTGACAACGCCTCCACCGACGGAAGCGTGCAGATGCTCTTGAAAGAGTTCCCTGATGTGCCCCTTGTGGTGCTGGAACAGAATTTCGGGTTTGCCGAGGGATACAATCGTGCATTGGCTCAGTTGCCCGACTACGAATACTACCTCCTTCTCAATTCAGACGTGGAGATACGCCAAAAGAATTGGGATGCGCCAATGATTCAATATATGGACGAGCACCCCGACTGCGCTGCTTGCCAACCTAAATTGCTGAAGCTCCAGACGCAGACCCTCCCCTCACCCTCCTTAGAGGGAGGGGGTAGTGTCTTTGCCAATGATGATACAAACGAGCAAGGTAACCACTCCCTCCCTGCAGGGAGGGTGAGGGGAGGGTCTGCTGGGTGTTCCCTCTTCGA
>CADCQH010000055.1 GCA_902803605.1 uncultured Bacteroidales bacterium
CACCACATGCAGAATGTGGAAACTGGTGCAACTGTTGAGATTGAGAAAGTGTTGTTGGCTGACAACGACGGTGTAGTAACAGTAGGAACTCCCACAGTGGAGGGCGCAAAGGTTGTGCTCGAAGTGCTTGTTCCACTCATCAAGGGTGACAAGGTGCTTGTGTTCCACAAGCGTCGTCGCAAGGGCTATCGCAAACTGAGAGGCTACCGTGACCAGTTCACTCAGGTTCTCGTCAAGTCTGTTGTGGCATAATCAGCCTGCAGACAAGTAAACAAACAAATTTATCAATCACATTTAAGACAGTTATTTAACATGGCACATAAAAAAGGTGTAGGTAGTTCTAAGAACGGCCGTGAGTCACACTCAAAACGACTCGGTTTGAAGCATTTCGGTGGCGAAACAGTTAAAGCTGGCAACATTATCGTTCGTCAGCGTGGCACCAAGCATCACCCTGGTAAGAATGTAGGTATTGGCAAGGACGACACTCTGTACGCTCTGATTGACGGTGTAGTGGTGTTCAAGCGTGGTCGCGAAAACCGCAGCACAGTATCTATCGAGCCAGTTGTTGCTGAAGCTTAACTACTTTTGAACAAGAAAAACAGATGGGCAATGGTCTTATAAGGCTGTTGTCCATCATTATTTTTTACACATTCATGACAAAGAAAGAACGATACGGGCAGTTCATTGCCTATTTCAAAGAAGCGATGCCTGAGGCGAATACGGAGCTGCACTACGGCAATCCGTTCCAACTGTTATGTGCTGTGATGCTATCAGCACAATGTACAGACAAACGGGTGAACATGGTGACACCAGCCTTGTTTGAAGCATACCCCACCCCACTGGCGATGTCTATGGCAACGAAGGAGGATGTACTGTTCTATGTGAAGTCGGTGAGTTATCCGAACAGCAAGGCCGAGCATCTGGTGCAGATGGCAAAGTTGTTAATGGAAAGGCATCGTGGCGAGGTACCAGGAGATTTTGACGCATTGGTGGCATTACCAGGCGTGGGAAGAAAGACTGCTAACGTAATGCTGAGTGTGGCATGGGGAGAAGCAAGGATGGCGGTCGATACACATGTGTTCCGTGTAAGCCATCGCATTGGATTGGTGGGTGATACATGCACCACACCTTATGCCGTAGAGAAAGAATTAGTGAAGAACATACCTAACGAGTTAATACCCAAAGCACACCATTGGCTAATCCTACACGGACGCTACGTGTGCAAGAGCATAAAACCGAGATGTGAAGAATGTGGCATCAAGGACTTTTGCAAAAAAGGAATGTTGAATCACAGCACCAATAAGATGTAAAGCAACAACGGACCGTTATATAAACATCCCTTTAACAGATAGAATACTGTACCGTCGTCACCCAGTAAGGGAAGAATATTAGTGTAGTCAAGGCTGTTGATAAACTGGCTTGCAAAGAATAGCATGACGAAGTAATCGGAAATGGATGAAAAGATGGACACATGGGCCTGCATAAAATCACGCATAGTGGTGAAGCGCCCTGACGTGTAGCCATAGACATTACCGATGAAGATGGTAAAACAAGCTAACAATCCGAACAATCCCTTGGAGAATGCAGAATTGCGAATAGTGCCGAAAGCACTAAGCAACACGGGATTGGGCAATAACAACAATAAAGAAAACAAAACCAAGACTACCAGAGAAGATACTCCTGTAATCTGCAAAGCCCGCCTCTGCTTGAGGGATATGTGGGAACGAAAAGCTTGCAGAATGCCTGATGCCCGCAATACACTCATCGCCATCAAGCCAAGTAGTATCTTAGCGATATGCACCGATGCAAAATTGGGAACAATGTTACTGCATATCCAACGAATTCCGTGCGCAGTCAGTAATCCACGAACACCATCAACGTAAATGCTCAGCACCCACGAGATGAAGAGTAGGAGGACAAGGGCAATGAGAATGCCCCCCAAAAGGCATTTCAGAAATCGCCGAATGTATTCTTTATTGATCATTGTTCAAATTAAAAGCGATGAATGATTACTCGTCGTCAGGCTCAAGGTCATCAATATCGAGGATGCGCAATTCGATGGCTTTGGTGGCCAGACGTGTCGCATTGATGGGTTCATGATCCTCACCAAAGAGACGATTAATCAGCTCGTTTTGACGTTTTTCGATGGACTTCACACCAAAAGGCATTCCCTTCAAAGCTGCAATCTGGTCTTTCGTATAGCCCAATGCCAAATGCCGAAGGAAACGTTCGTCGTATTCATCAATGTCATAGTCGAGGAAAGCTTCTTGTCGCATAGACTCGTTGAGGACAGATTTGCGAAACCGCTGAAGAATCTTCTCAAGGATGGGCTGATTGAACACCATACGCTTGCCGTTCAGCACACTTTGTACATCACCCTTCGTCAGGAGTTCACCGCTCTTCAGAATGATACCGTCAGTACCAGCATCAAGAGCATCCACCCATAGTTTTTCGTTCATGATTTCTCCCGTAAATATAAGCACATGCACGTCTGGATAACGACGACGCAACTGTTTGCATACATCTACACCTGCAGTTGTGGATCCACCCAAACCGAGGTCGAGCAGTACCAAATCTGGTTGAGTGTCGCGCATCAGTCGCCAAAGTTCGGTCTCATTCATGGCAGTACCGACAATTTCCGCCTCTGGAATCTCTGAACGGAATATTTCTACTGTACCCTTCATTTCAAGGGCTACATCTTCTACAATAATTACTTTGAAAGGTTCCATTATATGTAAGTTTTAAGTTGTTGGACATTTTATTGCCTATCACACATCAAAGTCATGATTGACTTCTATGTCAAGTGGGTTTCAACATCATTGGGAGGGTGAAAATGAAACTTGATCCCAATCCATCCTCACTGTTTTCCACATAAATACGACACCCTCTCCGCGAGGCATAAGCATCGTGCTCTCTAATTATCTGCCGACAAATCATGTACTGAGCACCAGAAAGCACATCGCTCTTAGCATCGTACTTCACATTATCTATATAAAAAAGTTGCGGAATATCCTCAGTCAGGTAACGATATGCCGTGTCTGTAAAGACAAATTTGACAAAACCGTCTGAAACATCAAAATGCAAGCGTAGATCACCGCCAGACGCATGCTCGTAATAGAGGGAAATAATATTATCGAGGAGCGTCTGGATAAAAATCCTATCACCCTGGATTATCAAATCTGCATCTCCAGACACCTGCATTGAAGTCTTACTTTTAACTTTCTTCTGCTGTTTCTTGAAAGATTGCAAAGCCATTACGCCTATCTGCTGAGTCGTCAACGTCACACGCTTGAAAAGAACCTTTTCCACCTGTTTGCCTGCACAAGTACTCAAGATGGTGAAGACCTCCTTGTAGTATGACAGAAGTTCATCCAAATCACAAATAGTTGCTACATTGTTCTGTACATTGGAATCCGTCAAGGCTGCGTCAACGAGTTGCTTGATACGATTCGGATAATACATCGTCTCATGCTTCAGGGCAGAGAGGCAGTTGTCCATTATCTGATTTCTAACATACACATTCTGCTGTTCATTGCCTATACGCATCATCTCATCCTGTTTAAGTTCAAGCAATCCAGCCATCTCATCAACCTTGTAATGCGAGAAATAAGTGTGGATGCTCATAAACTGAACAACCAGATTGATAATAAGCGCCTCTTCCTCTTGTAATTTCCCATCTAAAAAATGAACACCCATCACCCCAATCAACACCTTATCCTCCGTTCCCGGCACAAACATTGGGTAAGCGTGGAAACGTCCATTGCTACTCACCATTTCGTGTTGCTGCCGATATGCGGACTGCATCATACTCTCATATACATTACGCTCTGTCACATCACCTGTAAAGAAATAAGGGATTTGGTCAGAATACTCTTTAGAGGAGATCATCATACCCACCATGTCCGCAGTCTTGATATCAGAAAGATTCTGATGCAGCACATGTAAAATGGTCTTTTCTGTAGCCGTGAAAATATTATTGTTCAACTGTATGAATTGCCTCAGATTGAAAATGAATAATTGAGTATTGCGGTAATGCAAGAAGAAATATACTGCCAGCATCAGAAACAGCAATACGCCTAACAGTATAACTGTTGTCTTCTTGTTGCGGTTCGTCATCTTAATGTTATTGCAATACTCCTCCAATGTCGGGTCAGTACTAATCATCTTGTATAATCGAGTGAAGACCTCGTTATTGTAATGATAAAGGCTGTTTCTGTTCAATGCCAACGCCGCAATTGCCACCTCATTCCTAATACCTATGATCAGTTCATAATCAGTATCCATACTAGACTTCCACCACTCAATCTCCGCCATATCAGCACCTTCTAAAGTCATCAGATTCTTGCCGTTTGGTACCTGCTCCAAATAATAGCGGTTGAAGCATTGAATAGCGGAATCGGCATACAGAATCGCTTGTTCATAGTTACCCATCACATTGGCCGCAAAGAGACTGTCGGCAAATACTTCTGCATCATGGAGATGCGTCTCTGCCCTCATCGCCACGCCCTGTAATAGAAGGAACAGACACATCATCACCTTCAGCACACCCTTCGGCAAGCGGAAGAAAAAGCGGCTTCCTTCCCCAATCTTACTCTCGACGCCAAACTCACATACATTAAACACTGCATTGGATTTCTTATACTTGCCGATTATACCCTTACAATTCATCAAGCCAAACCCAAAACCCTTGTTTTGCTTGATGGCTGACGCATTTTCTCCCTCCGTCCCTATCTTGCTCGAATCATATACTTTTGAGTTATTCAATGTGTCCACATCTTCAGGCGACATTCCATGCCCCGTATCCTCTACTGACACCTCCACATAAGTGTCAGTCTCCATTGCCGACAGTTTCACGCTGCCACCAGCAGGGGTATATTTACGCGCATTGTCCAACAACGTATTCATCATGAAGAGAGTCAGCGATTTATCTGCTTTCACTACACAATCAGTCTCATCAACAACTAATGAGATACCCTTGATGTCAAAGCTCTTTGTTCCGTGGCGCAAAGTGTCGAACAATGGGGACAAAGCAAAGTTCTCGATATTCAACGCCACTATACCCTGACGTATCTTTACCCAATGCCCCAATACATCGTTATATTCATTAATCTTATCAACAAGTTCACTTATATACTGAAAACGCTCACGCATCATCTGAGGTGTCGCATTCTTGTCCTTTTTCAATTTATTGATTTCATGCAAGGCGCGGTCCAAGAAAGGCGTGATGCCATTCACAATTGACATTGATGCCAATTTCTCCATATATTGACGTTTGTTCTCTTCTAAACGCTTTTCAAAGACATAGGTTTCGCTTTCAAGACGCTGCTGCTCCCTTGAGAAATGGATATACTGTACTCCCTTCTTCTTCATCCATTCATAAAAAACCTGTAAAACATGGAACAGCTCCTTGTCCAAACCCTTCATCGCTGAATAATCAACTTTCGTCCAATCAGTCCCCTTCACTTGGGGGAAAAGACGTTCCACTTCGGTATCTGAAATCTGGTGCAAGGCTGCATCCAAATCCGCCTCGTCTTCAATATTCTCAGACAACGCCGACGACAGATACTTGCATACATCTATCACTTTACTCAACAGCCTCACCTTCTTCCGGTATTCCTCACGACTTCGTTTGTTATATAAGTATAATAACCAGGTCAATACGACAATAACGAATCCAAACACCCATAACAACACATTGAGTGTGTGTTCCTCACGCTTCAGATGGTCTTCTTCCTGCAAAACACGTAAATCCTGCCTCGTAGCATCGAGGATGTCAAAGTAAACATTATGATTATAATCCGATTCCACCTTCATTCCCAACGCACCAAAGACTATACTCAACTGTTCCCTCACCATAGCCATCCATTCCGGAACAGCCACCACATTAGGATTAACGATCCAACACATTTCCTTCGAAAGGGAATCATCTGTCTCTTCATAGGCATATAAGATGTCATTGTCTGAAATGTCTTTAGAATCATCTATCCGAAGCATCTTCAAATGATGCTTGTTGATGAGTTCCAAGGCTTCCTCCATCTGCACAATAGCCAAACTATCTTCGCCATTCCTCAAATAATAATCGGAAAGCGTAACCAAGACCGTGGTTTGAACAAAATCATTCCCATAGAGTTTTGCCAATCGCAATGCACGACTCGCCAACTTGTATTCCAAAGGTAGAAAGCCAAACTCGCCAATCAGTTCCTCTATAAATACCCAACGAGAAGGTTTCAACTCTCCACCCGTCATGACAGACTTAGCCAAAGCATTCAATGCCGTTATCTCAAAATAAACATTGCCATTCTGTCGACTCATTGATAGCAGACGTATCAAATTGCGCTGCGTCTCATCGGCTGCATCATCCGTATTCTTGACAGAGACATTATAGAGGGATTTCATGAAAAGATAGGTGGATTGTTTGGCGGAATCAGCTGCAAACAAATCTTGATGGTCTTCTAACCAAATAAATTCATCTTTCACGCCATCATCCTGGCGCATTTTGATGAAATAATTCATCGACACGAAATGGTAATCTGTCTGCACGGCATTCCACACGCTCTTTTGATGTGCAGTCATGTCCTCATTTTCCTCTTCTACATTCGCCATACGCTCTTGTGCATCACTTCGATAATCATAGAATTCCTTGTTCATCGACAACATCAGACAAACAGACATCATGTCCACATCAGCCACACTACAAAGTAAATCATTATTTGATTCCTCAAGCACTTGCTTGTAACACACCTGAGCCGAGTCATACTCCATCTGCATTCCATATACATCTCCCTTATTCAGCAACGCTTCATGTATCCCATCACGATAGCCAGAACCAGCATACCTAATCAACACTTCATCTACATAGTCACGTGCCTCTTCCAGCGAGCGGTATTTCGTCTGATATGCCAATACGTTAAGTGAGTCGATCTCATTCTGCTGCACATCAGAAGCACCTCCACATGCCGTCATGCATAAAAGAAGAACCTGCACAATGACAAGAGTTAATATGCGGGGTTTAGGTCTCATAATTGATATTATAAGTGCAAAGGTAAAACATTTTTTTCGTTTTCTTCTTTATTTCGGTATTTTATTCATAACTTTGTAACAAAATATAACAAAACATGACCTATCAAGAAACCATTAACTACCTATTCACATCTACGCCCTTGTTCCAAAATGTAGGAGGAGATGCCTACAAAGAAGGGCTATACAATACGAACTTGCTAGACAATCACTTCGGACATCCACACCAACGCTACAAAACCATCCATGTTGCAGGCACCAACGGAAAAGGTTCCTGCACACACACTTTAGCTGCCGTCTTGCAAGCCTCCGGACTCAAGGTAGGACTCTTCACATCACCCCATTTGATGGATTTCCGTGAGCGCATCCGTGTAAATGGCAAAATGGTCAGCGAACAGTATGTCATCAACTTTGTAGAACAAAACAGAGACTTCTTCGAGCCACTGCACCCATCGTTCTTCGAACTGACCACAGCGCTGGCCTTCAAATACTTTGCTGAACAACATGTAGATGTAGCAGTAATAGAAGTGGGGTTAGGAGGTCGTTTAGATTGCACCAACATCATCTCACCCGAGGTATGCGTCATCACCAACATCAGTTTCGACCATGTAATGTTTTTAGGCAATACTTTGGCAAAGATCGCAAGTGAAAAAGCCGGTATCATTAAGGCTCATGTCCCTGTAGTGATTGGCGAAGTAATCAAGGAAACACGTCCTATTTTTGAGGCAAAAGCCCAAGAGATGAATGCACCTGTATTCTTTGCTGAAGAGGAAAAAGAAGTCATCAAGCATCGAATTAGAAAAAAAGACGGAATATACTATTATACAGTAACTCATGGAAGAATATTTGGCGAACTTGGAGGCTATTGTCAACAGAAGAACGCCAACACCATCTTGTGTACCATCAATCGCTTGAAAGAAAAAGGCTTCAACATATCCGATGACGACATTCGAACTGGTTTTGCCCATGTGTGTGAGATGACCGGGTTGATGGGTAGATGGCAAACATTGCGGACAAATCCACGAGTGGTATGTGACACGGGACATAACGTAGGTGGTTTCCGATGGATAACAAAACAATTAAACAAGGTACACGCGCCCATGCGTATAGTCTTTGGTATGGTGAATGACAAAGACATTAATGGCGTACTCTCCATGATGCCTAAACGCGCCACCTATTATTTCTGCCAAGCCAACGTCAAGCGTGCCTTGCCCCACAGGGAGATCAAACAGAAAGCGTCAGCATATGGATTGACTGGAAAAAGTTATCAGACCGTGTCCGATGCATATAACGCGGCTATAAAAGATGCACAAACTGAAGATTTCATCTATGTAGGTGGCAGTAGTTTCGTGGTCGCAGATTTACTTTCCATGTTGAATAACGACAAAGAGAGAGGTGAAAAGTCCCTTTTTCTGTCAAAAAAAACTAAAATCTAAAAATAATTAGCGGATTGTTCGTGTAGTAAAAATATTTTCGTTTAATTTGCAAAGAGAAATCTAAACATAGACTTATTAATATCTATAAAAATCTATAAAATATAAAATCTATGAGCACTATTCAGCCAAAATTGAGTGGTCTGAAGCCCGAAAATTTCCAGAAAGTGGTAAAGGGTAAGAAGACCGATTTGTACACCCTTGTGAACAAGGATGGATATGAAGTGTCAATCACCAATTATGGAGGCGCCATTGTCGCCATCATGGTTCCCGACAAAAATGGAAAGGTTGCCAATGTCATTCAAGGGCATGACAACATCGACGACGTCATCAACTCTCCTGAGGCTTACCTCTCGACTTTGATTGGTCGTTTTGGCAACCGTATTGCAAAGGGTAAATTCACTCTAAACGGGAAAGAGTACCAACTCGCCATCAATAACGGTCCTAATGCACTACATGGAGGGCCTACAGGACTGCACGCACAGGTGTTTGATGCATTCCAGACAGGCGAACAGAGCCTGATGCTCAATGTCATTCTTCCCTACGGACATGAGGGTTTCACTGGTGAAGTAAAGATTTCTGTTGAATTCACATGGACTGACGACAACGAACTCGTCATCGAGTATCTGGCGACAACAAATAAAAAAACCATTATCAATCTCACTCACCATGCTTTCTTCTCGTTGCAAGGTATTGCCAACCCGACACCAAGCATCGAGGATCAGGTAATGGAAATGAATGCTGATTTCTATATTCCAATTGATGACACCTGCATTCCAACTGGTGAGATACTGAAAGTAGATGGCACGCCTTTCGATTTCCGCACTCCGAAGAGCATCGGTCAGGACATTGATGCCGATAACGAGCAAATCAAGAACGGAAATGGCT
Organism: uncultured Bacteroidales bacterium; assembly: GCA_902803605.1. Lineage (GTDB taxonomy): Bacteria > Bacteroidota > Bacteroidia > Bacteroidales > Bacteroidaceae > Minthosoma. The sequence continues at coordinate 9,339 of CADCQH010000055.1, forward strand.
ATGACCACTGCTTCGTGCTAAACAAAAAGGAAGTGGGTGAACTCTCTTGGGCCGTCCGTCTCACAGACCCCACGTCTGGCCGTGTACTTGAGACGTACACTACAGAGCCTGGTGTTCAGGTCTATTCTGACAACTGGGCTACAGGCTACCCCATCCAGCAAGGCTGCACTGCACCACGCCGTTCCAGTATCTGCTTTGAGTGCCAACACTTCCCCGACTCTCCCAACCGCCCATACTTCCCATCCGTGGTACTCAAGCCTGGAGAGAAATACACTCAAAAGACCATTTACAAATTTGATGTACAATAATAATGCGCATTCCCATCATCCAAGGATGAGGGAATGCTGCTTTTATCTTTAACACTATACTGAAAAACTAACAACTATGAGATTGAAAATTGACGACGTTCGTACACGTTTCATCAAACATCTAGGCGGAGAGCCTGGATCCGTTTATGCCTCACCTGGCCGTATTAACCTCATCGGAGAACATACTGACTACAACGGAGGATTCGTATTTCCAGGAGCGGTGGAACAAGGCATGATTGCAGAAATCCGTCCTAATGGAACACGCACCATTCGTGCATATTCCATAGATTTAAAAGATTATGCCGAATTTTCTCTCGATGACGAGAAAGGCCCACGTGCGAGCCACTTCCGCTACATTTTTGGTGTAGCTCGTGAAATGATGGCCATTGGCGTGCCCATCCAAGGTTTTGATACAGCCTTTGCAGGTGATGTACCCAATGGCGCAGGAATGTCTTCATCAGCAGCCCTTGAAAGTTGCTACGCTTTTGCACTCAACGATCTATTTGGAGACAATAAGGTAGACAAGATGACCCTCGCAAAGGTGGGGCAAGCAACAGAACATAAATACATTGGCGTGAACTGCGGCATCATGGATCAGTTCGCATCCGTATTCGGCAAGAAAGGTCATCTAATGCGCCTTGACTGTCGCTCGGGCGAATACGAGTATTTTCCTTGGAATCCCAAAGGTTACAGGCTTGTTCTTATCAATTCTTGTGTAAAACATGAACTGGTGGGCTCACCATATAATGACCGCCGTCAATCCTGCGAAAACTGTGTGAAAGCAATCAAGGAACTCCACCCTGACAAAGAAATCACCACCCTCCGCGAGGCCACTTGGGAAGAACTCAAAGAAATAGAGGGAAAGGTATCTGCAGAAGACATCAAGCGTGCCACCTTTGTGCTGGGCGAGAAAGACCGTGTACTGGCTGTCTGCGATGCACTTGAGAAAGGCGACTATGAGACTGTCGGTCAGAAGATGTACGAAACTCATCATGGTCTCTCCAAGGAATATGAAGTATCTTGTGAAGAACTTGATTTTCTCAATGAGATTGCTAAAGATTGTTCTGTAACAGGATCCCGTATTATGGGCGGAGGTTTTGGAGGTTGCACCATCAATCTCGTTGCAGAAGAATTGTATGACAATTTCGTGAAAACTGCAGTCAAGCAATTTTATGAAAAATATGGCAAAAAGCCTATTGTCATCGACGTGGTAATTGGTGACGGAGCCCGCAAACTCTGTTAATTCATCCACTTTCACAGCATAGAAATTAAGGGGGACAATATTCATTGCTCCCCTTTTTCTTATTAGGAGTTTTAAAACCCTAAATCCACAAAGAAGATTGGCATTTCAACGAAAAAAACGAAGATATTTGAAAAAATATTTGTGAACATCACGTTCAGGTGAGATATTTTTCGTAATTTTGCATGATTTTGCAATTTTGTGAGTTTGATAGATTGTGACGAAGAGCATTATTACTGGTTCATTAGGTATCTAATCAATAAAAATAATAAAAACAAATGGCAGCATTACAAAAAATCAGAAGCAAGGGTGTACTCCTTGTGACCATCATCGCCGTGGCGTTGTTCCTCTTCGTCGCAGGCGACCTATTCAGAGGCCTTGAGAGCCTCTTCCAAAAATCAAGCCAGCAAGTCGGTGAAGTGGACGGTAAATCAATCTCTATCCAGGACTACCAGAAACTGGTGGATGACATGCAGACTTACTACGAAATTTCCCAGCAAAAGAGTTCATTTAGTGAAGATGAACTGAATCGTATCAAAGATGAGGCTTGGCAGACATACGTCCAGCAGCAACTCATTCAGAAACAGTGTGATGAATTGGGACTTGCTGTAAGCGACGCTGAAATTTCCGACATTGTAAAGACTGGTTACAGTCAGATGCTTCAAGTGCCAGTGTTTATTAACCAGCAAACCGGTCGCTATGATTATGCCACAGTAAACCAGTTCCTTAACGAATATAAGAAATTAAAGGAGTCTGGCACCCAAATACCAGAGACTTACGAAAAAATTTACAAGTATTACCTGTTTGCGCAACGTCAAATTCGTGACCAATTGCTCACCCAGAAGTATCAAGTGCTTCTTTCTCAGTGTTTCCTCTCTAATCCGATGGAAGCCAAATTGACTTTTGACAGTCGCGTTGAAGAGTCAGACCTCTTACTTGCCGCTATTCCTTCATCTTCCGTGAAAGATGATGACGTGAAGGTGACAGACGAGGATTTAACAGCCAAGTACAATGAGGATAAGGAACAATACCAGCAGTTCATTGAGACTCGCGATGTGAAGATTATTGATGTTCCAGTTGTGGCAAACGATGCCGACAAGAAAGTTGCCGAGGCTGATATTGCTGATGCTGCGTCAAAATTAGCTGCAGCAACAAGCAATACAACTGCAGGAAACGCTGTACGTCAGGCTGCATCATTGATTCCCTATTCTGACGTGTATAAGACAAAGGATGCTTTCCCAACTATGATTTCAGCCCTTCTTGACTCAACGGCTGTGGGTACTGTGAAAGATCCATCATTCGACCCAATGACCAATACATACTATACTTATAAGTTATTAGGCAAAACAACTCAAGCTGACTCTGTACTGTTCCGTCAGTTAGGTGTGATTGGCAAAGACGAGGCCGACATCGCCAAGAAGGCTGACAGTATCATGACTGCTCTCAGCGCTGGTGCACAGTTTAAGGATATCGCCAAGAAATATAACCAGGAAGGTGACTCTTCATGGATTGCCACAGAACAATTCCAAAATGCATCCCTCGATGTTGACAACACTCTCTACATCAACACTATCTATGGTATGAATGCAGGAGAAACCAAGAAGTTAAAGTTGGAAAACGGATCTACCATCATCCTGCAGGTGCTGAAGACGGCCAATCCTATTACCAAATACAATGTTGCTGCAGTTGTGAAAGAACTGAAATTCTCTGACGACACATATAGCAAGGAATACAATAAATTCTCATCTTTCGTGGCCGAAAACACTACTATTGAAAAGATAGAAGCAAACGCAGCCAAAAACGGTTATACGGTTCGTCCCATCAACGATGTGACTACAGCCGCTCATGGGATTGCAGGAATTCGTGCCACTCGCGATGCTCTGAAATGGGTATTTGACGAGGCAAAGGTTGGTTCCATTTCTCCACTCTACGAATGTGGCAGTAATGATCACTTGCTATTGGTTGCCTTAACGGGAATCAACAAGGAGGGCTATCGCTCACAGGAGAAACTAAAGGATGACTTGACCGAAGTTGTCAAGAATGAAAAGAAAATTGCGAAAATTTATGAGTCTGCCAAGAATGTGAAAAGCATGGCTGATGCGAAAAAAATGAAGGATGTCGTAATTGATACCATCAAGCATGTATCATTTAGTGCACCTACCTTCATCGCTTCGATTGGTGCATCAGAACCATTGGTAAGCGCTGTGGCAACCAAAACGGCCAAGGGTGCATTCGCTGGTCCTATCAAAGGTAATCGTGGTGTCTATATGTTCCAAGTCATTAATAAGACCAAGAATTCCGAGAAATATGACGCTAAAGCAGAAGAATCATCTATTGGCATGAACAACTTCCGCAATGTTTCAAGCACTATCATCAATGCACTTTACCTGAAGGCTAAAGTGAAAGACAACCGTTATAAATTCTTCTAAAAAAGAATTACTCATTATTATATTATAAAGAGAGGGCTGACATGAGCCTTCTCTTTATATTTTTAAATTTATTGTGCAAAAAGCATTTTTTTTCAAAAAAATTTGGTGTTAATAAAAAAATGCTCTATATTTGCATCGTAAAATGTATTAAATATGGCAAAATCATTACTCCAAATATCAAAACTCCTTCTAATGGTGATATGTTTATCATCCGTACCAGTCACAATGATGGCTGAATCGGAAGAGATACAAGATAGCCAGATAGAGATGGAACAGAATCAGATTACCATTACAGTAAGTGGATCGAGCATCCGTGTAAAAAATGCAGATGGGCAAACGTTGGAAATCTACGGCATCACAGGAGAAAAGGTCTATTCACAGGTGATTGACAGCACTTCGAAAATCTTTGAGCTCTCTCAATTGCAACGAGGCTATTACATCGTTAAGATAGGAAAGTTCACCCGTAAGGTTTATCTGCACTAAAGAACAAACTCTCCTCATTGAGAAAGGGTTAACAAGTTATCATAAAAAAGAAGGTGAAAGTTTGTCTTTTCCGTGTGGATAGAAAGACTTTCACTTTTTTCATGTCAAACCATTTCCCCAACCAACTTGTCAAAACGGCACAGCAACGCATCCGAGATGGCAAAGATAGACGAACAAGACATACTGAGACGAATTCAAGACCCGCAGAGCAAGCGCAAGGCCTTTGAACAGATTGTCAACGTTTATTCACGTCAACTCTATTGGAAGATTCACTATATGGTGCAGAATCACGATGACACGGATGATGTGCTACAGAACACGTTTATCAAGGCATGGAAAGGCTTGGACAATTTCAAGGGAGAATCAGCCATTTTCACATGGCTGTACAGAATTGCATACAATGAATCTCTCACTTTTCTGAAACAACAGAAACAGATGGCCTCCATTGATGATGATGACTTCGTAGAACAGGCGAACTTTGTGGCAGATGAGTATTTTGATGGAGACAACACCCAAGACTTGCTGATGCAGGCCGTCTCCACCCTACCGGCCAAACAGCGGCAAGTGTTCTGCATGAAGTATTTCGAAGATAAGAAATACGAGGAAATATCCGACCTTGTGGGTACCAGCGTTGGAGCATTGAAAGCTTCCTACCACATCGCAGTGGAGAAGATTACAAACTTTATTAAATCAAAAGAATAAATAAAAAAAGTCATCGTACTATTAAACCTTTTAAAAGAACAATAGTCACACCAATAATTAAACACAAAAACGTATGATTATGAGTACAAAGAACAACCGAATATTAACCCCAGGGGGTAGCAATAGATATCCGTTCAAGGTATCTGATGCATATTTCGACAATCTGACTGCTCGTATCATGGAGCAGATAGATTCCGCAGAGCAAGAGGTTCCTGAAAATGTCGAGGAGGTTCCTGCACAAACAGCACAACTCTTCCACATTAACAAGAACCGTCGCCGTAATCTATGGATTAGTACTATGTCCATCGCTGCATCGCTCGTCCTTATTGTCACTGTGGCGCTGAAATTCATCTCAATGCCTTCGTCCACTCCAGTGGAGCACCAGAAAGCTGAGAATCACTACACGCAAGACAACTTCAACGAGGATTTGATGACCTACAGCATGGTGGACAATGTTGATGTCTATTATTATCTGTCTGCAGAAGATTTCGATGAATAGACCCGACTTTTTGTAGCAACACTCTATAAGTTACATCATCCATGAAGAGATTTGTATTATTCATCACAACAATGCTGGTTTGTTTCTGTGTGAATGCCCAAAACCAAGGATTTGGAAGGATTCAGAACCCACGCACGGAATTTAACCCTGAATTGTACACGAAACGTATGAACGAGTTCGTGGCAAATGAGGCGCATTTGACCGAAGCGGAATCAGCAAAGTTCTTTCCCCTCCTCAACGAGATGCAGAACAAACAGCGCCAGTTGGGCAGACAACAGCGGGAAATTATGATGAAGGCTTTCAGAAATACAAATATCAGCGAGGATGACTACGAACAGATGGTGATGCGGGTGACCAGCCTCGAAATCGAAAGTCGCAAGGTGGAACAAACCTATTATAAAAAATTCCACTCAGTGCTTTCATGGAAAAAAATCTATGCGGTGAGAGTTGCCTTGGCTCGTTTCCAGGTAGAAGCTCTCAACCAGTTCCAGCCAGGCAGAAATACCACACCGAATCGATGGACAGCTCCACGATGGAACGGCAATAACAGAAAGTAAAAACAGGTACATCCAACCAGATATTTTTGAGTGAAACATTGTTTAGGAGGCATCTGAAGGTGTCTCCTTTTTGTTGTTTCTCCACACATCTTCCTTGTTTTATCCTACGTTTTTAGAATATTTAGAAATAATTATTTGACCATAAGACGTAAAAGCATTAACTTTGCAACCAATTAATAATCACATTCAAATGAAAAAGATAATCATAGCCATCCTTGCAGTGGCATTTCCCATCATGATGCAAGCACAAAGTGAAGGTCTTTTGAGCAGGAAAGCTCCGAAGGGGAAGGCTGACATGTCAGTTTACACAGTTCAGGGAGCCATTCCTGAAGAATCCGGTAAAGTGGTGTTCAAAGATATCATCACTGCATCAGGCAAGAGCAAGGAGGAGATTTTCAACAAAGTCGCTCAATGGGCCAGTCTCAGGTATGAGCCAAACAGTATGATGGGCGATGATTATAGAGATGCCAACTTCTATAAAAACATTGAATGCTCACGGGTGAAAGAAGCTAACAAGCAAAGTGGCATCATCGAATGTCAGGGTGCTGAGGAACTTATCTTCTCTGTGAAACCGCTTGCCAAGAACTTTACCCAAGCTTTTTATCTGCTTGACTTGAGCATCAGCGACAACAAAGTGGAATTCATGCTCCACACACTCTCCTTCAATGTCGATCAGGGCGAAGGTGAATTTCTCCGCATGACTGCAGAAGAGTGGATTACAGACAAGGAATGTCTCAATAAGAAAGGCGAACTGAGGCGCAGAAATGGCAAGTTTCGCATAAAGACCATCGACTTGGTGGAACAACTGAAAAAGGAAATCTCTGAAGCCATTAACTAATCATGAACCAAGAAGACGTTGACAAAATCATCGCCGAGGCTGTTGCTGAAAGTAAGAACGAAAGCCACAAGAAATGGCATAAAGCCAAATCTTCCAGTCATAACGTCATCACGACACGCCGAATACTCAACTGGGTGTTTATGGTTGGTTTTGTTGCAGCAGTGGCCATCTATTTTCTACTGCCAGAACAACGCATGCTCTTCTTTAGTATAGGTTTCGGGGCAATTGCCATCAAATTAGTCGAGTTCTGTCTCCGATTTATGTTTTAATGATTAAAATTTTGAATACAAGATATTTACTTATATTCATCTTCTTCGCATCACTAACCTCTTCAAGTTATGCGCAACGTATCATATCCGAGTTAGAGACAAACTCGGATATGTCAATGGACGCCAGGCCCGACTCAGCTGAAACGAAGAAAAAAAAGAAGTTCATACCTACTGAAATCAGGGCATGGACCGTTGATGAGAAGTACGGCAACATGACCGACACTGATGTGGACACGCTTCACCACATGTTCATGAACACGGACTTACCCGAAGGCATTGAAGGACATTACAATTCACTGGGTAACGTGGGCTCTCCACGCATTTCACGCATCTTCATGGAACGTCCTGATATTCCAGATTTCATGTTCACCTATCCTTTCGACATGTTCTTTGTCGATACAGATCGCTTCCGATTCTATAACACCAAGTCACCATTCATGAACGTGACCTACAATTGGAACGGCTCAAAGAACACCGGTTCTGACCACATCAAGGCAACCTACACCAATAATGCCGGGAAGAAATTCAATTTTGGCGGCATCTTCGACTACATCTATGGACGAGGATACTACGACACCCAATCCACCTCCTACATGAATGCCTCGCTATGGGCATCATACATTGCCGACAAATACAACTTCCATTTCTACTACCAACACAATTTCATGAAGACGGCAGAAAATGGAGGTATCGAGGATGAGGGTTACATCACCAACCCTGAAAACATGTCAAGGGAGTTCACATCAAACGATATACCCACCGTACTTTCACAGACGTGGAACCGCCAAGAGCACGATCTCCTGTTCTTCAACCACAACTATAATATCGGTTTCTATCGTGAGGAAGAGGTGGACTCCATCACCACACGCCAAGTGTTCGTCCCAGTCAGCAAGATATTCCACACTGTGAAACTCAACAACATGATGCGCAACCATCGTGCCTACAAAGAGACGGAGAATTATCACACTTACACATATCTTCCTGGCGACTCCACGCAAGACTATACGAAATACTTCCACGTCAGGAGTCTTTTAGGTGTATCCCTCTGCGAAGGCTTCAACAAATGGGCACTCTTTGGCCTCAATGTTTACGCAGGTTTTGAATATAACAAATTCATGTTGCCCGATTCCACCCGTTACGGAGGTATTCACACCAATACGACAGGACTGGTTGACAAAGAATACTTCAAAGATCACAATATCGTTGTCGGCGGACAAATCATCCGTACACAGGGAACGGCCGTCCACTACAACCTCGATGCAGAATTTGTGGCAGCCGGAGCAGACATCGGACAGTTTGAAATTGACGGACATGCCGAAGTCAACATCCCCTTATTAGGTGACACGGCACAAGTGGCACTCAACGCCTACGTCAAGAATGTCGCCCCAAGCTTTTACTTTGGCAACTATCACGGCAAACATGCTTGGTGGGATCTGGACACGGACAAAGAATTCCGGCAACGCATTGAAGGGGTAATTGATATTCCTCACACCAACACCCAAATCACGGTAGGAGTCGAGAACATCAAGAACTTCACCTATTTCCAGAACAACGGCGCCCCTGTCCTCACCTCAGAGGGAAACACCTTCGTCAGCAACAACGTCACACCCATGCAATGCGGCGACAATATCCAGGTAGTCAGTGCCAATCTCCGTCAATATTTCAAACTTGGTATCTTACATTGGGAAAATGACGTCACATACCAGACCTGCAGCCACTCAGAAGTGCTTCCCCTGCCCACAGTATCCATTTACACCAACCTCTTTCTTCGCTTTAAGATTGCAAAGGTACTCAAGACCGAGTTTGGTGCCGACATGAAATACTTCACCGAATTCAATGCACCAGATTATTCACCGGCCATCGGCATGTTCATGAACCAGAATCCTCTGAAAAAGGAAAAAGTGGGCAACTATCCACTTCTTTCCGTCTATGCCAACTTTGACCTCAAGCACACACGGTTCTACGTCATGTACCACCACTTCAACCAGTCCGACGGCCGTTATTTCTGGCTTCCCTCCTACCCCATGAACCCAGCCAGCATCCGCTTCGGTCTCAGCTGGAACTTCTACGACTAACAAAACCACCGCAAAAGTCCCATTCGATTTTAAAAAGTGCCTGTTGCAATCTGCGACACCCACTTTCGATTTTGAAAAGTGCTTGTTGCAGTACGAAAAGTACAACAGCAGCTATCACTTCATAGGAAGCATATAGCTGCTGTTATTATTATAGGTATTACTACCTGTCGTTGACCGAATGCTTAGGATTCCCTTACAATCCGAAGAGAATCTTCAAGCCACCATCCACACCACTGAAGCCCATAAAGGCCATAGCGAGGAGAGAGGCTGTGACGAGTGCGATTGGGACACCCTTGAAAGCCTTGGGAACGTCAGCAAGTTCGAGCTGCTCGCGAAGTCCTGCGAAAAGCACCATCGCAAGGAGGAAACCTATACCTGTGGAAAGTGCATAGACGATGCCCTCCAACAGGTCATAGTCCTTCTGAATGACAAGAATCGCCACACCAAGAATACAGCAGTTGGTCGTGATGAGTGGAAGGAACACGCCAAGCGCCTGATAGAGGGCAGGCATTGTCTTCTTAAGAATAATCTCTATCATCTGTACCAAAGCGGCAATGACGAGGATAAAGGCGATGGTCTGCAGATATTCAAGTCCAAAAGCGTTGAGCACATACACTTGCAAGAGATATGTCACGATAGTGGCTACCACCAAAACAGCAGTAACGGCCATACCCATACCCGATGCAGTATCCACTTTCTTGGATACACCAAGGAACGGACAGATGCCGAGGAACTGTGCCAGCACGACATTATTGACGAAGATGGCAACAATGATGATAAGTATCAAACTAAGTACGTAATCCATAATCTGTCCTCCTTATGCTTTCTTTGTGATTTTGTTGAACAATACGATGAGGTAGCCCAGTGCGAGGAAGGCACCTGGAGCAAGAACGAACATCAGCATACCGTAGTTCTCACCCCAGAGGGTGAAACCGAAGATGGCGCCAGTACCAAGCAATTCACGCACGGCACCCAAGCAGGTGAGTGCAATGGTGAAGCCGAGGCCGATGCCTATACCATCGAAGATAGAGGCAACAGGACCGTTCTTTGCAGCAAAGGACTCTGCACGTCCAAGGATGATGCAGTTCACCACGATGAGTGGAATAAAGAGTCCAAGACTCTTGTCGATGTCAGGAGCGTATGCCTTGATCACCATTTGAAGCACCGTCACAAGACTGGCGATGACGACGATATAAGAAGGGATACGCACAGCATCAGGAATGAGCTTCTTGATAGAAGCAATAATGAAGTTTGAGAGGATGAGCACGCACATCGTGGCGAGTCCCATCGACATACCGTTGATGGCGGAAGAAGTGGTACCGAGGGTTGGACACATACCCAAAAGAAGGACGAACGTCGGATTCTCCTTGATGATACCATTCACCAATACTTTGAAATTATTCATAATTCTTTTCCTTTCTTTTGAGAGTTATTCGATTGTTTCTGGGGTTCCCATCTCTGCAGCCGTTGCCTGTTGAGTGGCTCCAGACTCTCCATCCACAGCAGAAGCCTGCTGAGTGGCAGCAGACTCTCCATCAGCAGAAGAAGCCTGTTGGGTGGCACCAGACTCACCATCAACAGCAGAAGCCTGCTGAGAGGTATCAGATTCTGCATCAACAGCCGATGCCTGTTGAGAGGCGCCAGAAACCACATCCTGACCAGCAATAATCTTGTCGTAAGCATTCTTAATAGCACGTAAGAAAGCACGGCTGGTAATAGTAGAAGCAGTGATAGCATCCACCTCGCCACCGTCCTTGCTGACCGTGAAGTTGTTTTTCCCTGGATTCATACCGATAATTTTGTCTTGGAACCACTCCCCTGCCTTTGCACCAAGACCAGGAGTTTCCTGATGCTCCAAAACCGTATAGCCAAGAATGTCGCCATTGGTATTGAAACCCACGAGAACCTTGAGCGGACCGCCAAAACCGTTCTCTGTGGTGACCACAGCCTTTCCCAACTGATTACCCTGCTTGTCGTTGATGTCGTAAGCGATGAAGGCATCCACCTCCATAGGTTCAGACACCTGAATATCGTCGCTGCCCATCACAGCCTTGATGCCGGCAGCAAGGTTCTCAGCATTGATTTTCTCTATCTGAGGAGCAGTAACAGCGTTGACCGAAGCGAGAACGCCCGCAGCCACAATGGTGATGACAGTGAGCACCACCAGCATGTTTGTCAATGAAGATTTTAACTTATTCATATACTATCCTCCTTTATTTCTTTGCTGGCACTTCGCCAAAACGCTTAGGTTTGAACTTATTGTTGATGAGTGGCACGAAAGCGTTCATGATGAGAATGGCAAACGACATACCTTCAGGATAAGCACCGTAAGCACGGATGATAACCGTAAGGAAACCGATTGCAACACCATAGATGAGTTGTCCGTTCTTGCTCATAGGAGAGGTCACATAATCAGTAGCCATAAAGATGGCACCCAACAACAAACCACCACTCATCAGTTCAGCCAAAGGATTGGCATAAACGGGACTGGCAAGATGGAGCAGACCTGAACACACCGCTACCGTCACCAAAATGCTGATTGGAATGTGCCAAGTGATGACTTTCTTCACCAACAGAATGATAAAGCCAAGAATGAGTGCTGCTGCACTAACCTCACCAAGGCATCCGCCAGTGTTGCCAAACAGCATATCTTGGAACGAAGGCAATTCATTCAGCATCTCAGGATTGCCGCTCTTGAAGGCTGCTTTCATGATGGAAAGCGGCGTTGCGCCTGTAGTGGCATCCAGATAAGTTCCAAAGCCCTGACCAGGTGTTGGCCATGTCGTCATATCTACTGGGAATGAGATGAGCAGAAAAGCACGACCAGCAAGAGCAGGGTTGAAGAGATTGCAACCCAAACCGCCGAAAGTCATCTTCACCACACCAATAGCGAAGAGGGCTCCGACAATGACAATCCAAGGCTGGATGTTGCTGGGCATGTTGAAAGCCAGCAAAATACCCGTGAGGATGGCAGAACCGTCACAGACGGTACACTTTGGGTTCTTCAGCATGAACTTGTTGATAGCCCATTCGAAGAACACACACGAAGCCACTGAAATGGCTGTGGTTATGATAGCCCCCACACCAAAACTGATGAACGAGCGGAATAAGGCAGGCACAAGGGCGATGCACACCCACCACATGTTATTCTGCACAGAATCACCACTATGGACGTGAGGAGAAAGTGATACTACTAATTTACTCATAATTATATTTACAATTTATGTCATTTACAATTTACAATTGATTTAATATTTACAATTCATTCATTCAGGCTACACACCGCATGGCAAATTGTCCATTGTAAATTGTCAAATGGTACATGAGGTTATTTTTTAGCCGCCATCTGACGAGCACGAATATTAGTCATTACAGTTGTTTTACCCAGACGGATGAGGTCGAGCAATGGACGCTTAGACGGACAGGTGAACTGACACGAGCCACACTCAATGCAGCTGGTGATATCCTCAGCCTCCACCTTGTCCCACATCTTCTTGCCTGAGCAGGTGGCCAAGAGATAAGGCTCCAGACCCATCGGGCAGGCACTTACACACTTGGCACAACGGATGCAGGGTTGCTCTTCACCACGACGCACATCGTCGCCACTCATGATGAGCACACCTGAAGAGCCCTTGCAGATAGGCACTTCTATGTTGACGAGTGCCTTACCCATCATCGGGCCACCACCAATCACCTTCACGTCACCATCAGGAAGACCACCACAAGCCTCAATCAACTGGCTCATTGGAGTTCCCATGCGAGTGAGGAAGTTGCTGGGCTGCTTCAGCTGCTTGCCCGTCACAGTAACGATGCGTTCGAAGAGAGGTTTATTCTTCATAACTGCTTCATAAACAGCATAAGCAGTACCTACATTCTGAATGATTGCTCCAACAGAGACAGGCAATGCTGGAGGAGCAGGCACCTGACGACGCACCACAGCATCAATGAGCTGTTTCTCACCACCCTGTGGATACTTTGTCTTCAAAGGCACCACCTCTATGTTGGGATGTTGTGCTGCACACTTCTCTGTCATCAGTTTGATGGCATCTGGCTTGTTTTCCTCGATACCAATGAAACCCTTCGTGACTTTGGCAGCCTTCATGAGCAGTTCCACACCCACCAGCACCTGGTCTGCCTTTTCAAGCATCAGACGATGATCCGCTGTGAGGTAAGGTTCGCATTCCACGGCATTGATGATGACCCATTCAGGCTTGAACTGTGGGGGAGGCATCAGTTTCACATGAGTTGGGAAACAGGCGCCACCCATACCCACGATGCCGGCATTCTTGACTTTCTCTATGATTTCCTCTGGAGTGAGTTCTGGCTTATCGGCCAACGTGACCAACTTGTCGCTACGGTCGATACCCTCTTCCCACTCGTCACCTTCGACGGTAATATAGACAGCAGGCTTCTTGTAGCCGCTGGCATCCACCACTGTGTCAACCTTGAGCACAGTGCCACTGACTGACGAGAAGATGGACGTGGAAAGTGCCTTCTCCATCGGCTTGCCAATCTGCGTGCCGACCTTCACCTTGTCGCCCTTCTGCACACAAGGCAGGGCTGGTGCACCTATGTGTTGTCCCATAGGGAATACAGCCACCTTAGGCAACTCCGCCACCTTGATTGGTTCTGCGGCAGACAATTTGTTTTCTGCCGGATGAACACCACCTATTCTAAATGTCTTCATACTTATCTTTCTATTTTAGGCCAAGCAGAATCAACTGGCTTGGGGGAAGTGGAGCGTCTGTACGCTTTGCTTCGAATTGAACTTCTTTGGCTGCAGGAGCAGGATTGCTGATATCCTTAGGTCCTGCCAGAAGAATCTGCTGACTCGGCATGAGCGGAGCATCATACTTCACTTCGATAGGTTTCCATTCCTTGGCAGGTTTGGCTGGAGCAGCACTTGGTGCACTTGCAGCAGTAGCCTTGGCAGCAGCGGCAGGAGCGGCCTTAACGGCAGGCTTGGCAGCACCAGGAATAGGATTGTGCGTGTCCCTTCGTTCCACACCCTTGATGCTCACAGAGGCGATAGCACCACGTGGACAAGCCTCAAAGCAAGCACCACAGAGCACACAGGCGTCTGGATTGATGTAGGCCACATTGTTGCCCACATGCACAGCATCGCTGCCACAGGCATTCTGGCACTTCTTGCAGGCGATACAGGAACTGGCACAGATTTTCATCGCCTCAGCCCCCTTGTCCATGTTCATGCAAGTGACCACGAACGCATCCTTGTTGGCACCACTCACAGTACGCACCTCCATGATGCCACGTGGACAAGCCTTCTGGCAAGCACCACAAGCCGTACACTTCTCTGCATCCACTTCAGGCAAACCCGTCTTGGAATTCATGTGGAGCGCATCAAACTGACAGGCTGCCACACAGTCGCCACAGCCCAGACAGCCATAAGAGCAGAGCGTCTCGCCCATACAAGTGGAGTTGGCCACACGGCAACTCATCACACCATCGTAGGAGAGCACATGAGGACGTTTCTCACACGTACCGTTGCATCGCACGATGGCCAGTTTGGGAGCCGCAGCAGCAACTTCCATGCCCAAAATTCCCGCAACCTGTTGCATACACTCAGCACCGCCTACAGGACAGTTCAGTCCTTCGAGCGAACCAGCGTCGGCAGCCTTCACACAAGCCGCAGCCATACCGCCACAACCAGGGAAACCGCAACCGCCACAATTGGCGCCCGGCAGCACATCAAGCACTTGGCCGATTCGGGGATCTTCTTTTACTGCAAATCGCTTTGACACCACAAAGAGCAACAGTGCAAGCACGAAGCCCAAAACAGCCAAAGCGACAACAGCAATCAGAATTACTTGAAAATCCATAAAATGTTATTTAGTTATTTTTGTATATTGTCATCTATCCAGAAGGCAAACCGCTTTGCCATCCTTTCCCTATTCATATATAATATGTAGAAATAGAGCGTCAGCAGACAGGCAAGAATGCCCACGGCAGCAAGTTCCCCCAGTTTCAGCCACACCATCGCCACAATCATCCACACGGCAATCATCAGCACAGGCACACCAAACGCCAGCCGCACAGCCAGCTTGCCCATGCTTAAAGAGCCACACACCGTCACCGGCTCCCCCACCCTGTATTTCCTCGCAGCATCATCCTCATACACGTCAATCATCTTCTCCTTGCTTTCACTCGACGAACAGAGCGTGCGTGCCTTGCACTCACCACATGCCGCCACCTGAAGAATGTTGACCTTCACATGACGGCCCTCTACAGATGCTATCACTCCCTGATGTTCTATTGTCTCTTTCATGTTAACCGCACTTACCTATACTTTTGACATCAAATGCCAACAAACAGTATCAAAATGCAAAGTACAGATTACAATTTAACACGACAAAAGTACTAAATTTAATCCTTCCACGAAAAGAAAAACACAAAAATCACATGAAAAAAGTGAAAAGTTGTTGATTTTTGACGGAAATTGGGAAGAAAAAGCGTAACTTTGCACCGTCATTACGAGTTGATGACAGAGTTCACGTCGTCACGAGCTGGCGACATAATCATTAATAATTAAACATTTTTATTGCAAAATGGCAACAAGAATCCGTTTGCAGCGTCACGGTCGCAAGAACTACGCTTTCTACAGCATCGTGATTGCTAATGCACAGGCACCACGTGATGGTCGCTTCATC
>CADCQH010000056.1 GCA_902803605.1 uncultured Bacteroidales bacterium
AACCTTCATCCGTGTGTGGCAGCGAATGGGAGAGTATGACACCCGGAAGAACTTCACCACATGGATTTATACGATTGCCACACGCCTGTGTCTGGACAGGTTGAAACGTATGCAACAAGTGGTTTCCATGCCAGACGATGAGTTGGTGTTCCGACGGTATGCTTCCGATGCTGATACGCACAGGGCGTTGGAAAACAAGGAGTGGGTGTCGATTGTGAGGATGCTGGCAGAAGGGTTGGGGGAGAAGCAGCGGATGGTGTTCACGCTCTGCCATCTGGAAGGGCTCTCCTCATCAGAAGTGGAAGAGATAACAGGTCTGGATGCCAAACAGGTGAAGAGCAACCTGTATGTGGCACGGCAAACCATAAGAGAACGATTAAAACAATTAGGATATGACACAGATAGATGATATACTCGACAGGCTGAAAGGACAGCAGCCGGAATTGGAGAATCCTGATGAAATGCTGGAAAGCATCATGGCAAGTCTTCCTGACAGGGAAGGGCAGGAAACAAGGAGTGAGGAGTCAGAGAGCGCCAAGCCACACCTGATTCTGAGGGTGCTGCGCACCATCACCTCTGCTGCAGCTATCCTGCTCATAGGACTGTTCATCTATGTCAACCAACCCGTGAAGACAGAGGCGCCACGTACCTATGATTATACAACTGATTTACCTCATAGTAGCACGCTCGAGAACATGTACACACGCTATTTGCAGGCGAGTCAGCCAAAACCAATTAGTTACACTCAAATCAAAAGAATGCTCTATGCGAAAAATTAGTTTATATCTGATGCTCTTGACATCAGCGGCGTTCATCGCTTCATGCGATAAACCCAACGTGCAGTTGCACACCATCATTCACGAAGACGGCAGTTGCGAACGTGAAGTCTCTTACCACACCGTCATGTCGGAGGAAGAGCGTGATTCCCTCTGGGGAGACAATAATGTGGCTTGGGCGCAGCCATTGCCTGAATGCGTCAACACAGATGCCTTCATGGGTTCACACACCGATGTGGATGGCGATACCGTCACCACCACATTCTCCCACGGCTTCAGGTCGGTGGAGGATATGTGCAAGATGACTCCCCTGAACCTGAATGGCAGCCGCATCAAATCCGAGGCATCGCTGGAGAAGCGTTTCCGCTGGTTCTACACGGAATACACTTACACGGAAACTTTCTTCTCTGTGGCAGATACCTTCAAGATTCCTATTTCCGACTATGCGGAAAAGGATGTCATCAATTATTGGTTCACGGGCCAGCCCAACCTGATGCAGGGACTCACAGGGGCAGAGGTGGCACAACGAATCGACAAGATAGAAAACCAGGTGGATCAATGGGCGAATGACAATCTGTATCAGTCAGCCTTTGAATACATGGTGGAACACTACGATTCCATTCCCAATCCACCTGTCAGCAAGGAGCGTTTCGTAGCATTGCGCGACTCTATGTACTATTACATCATCAGTAAATATGATGATATATTGAACGCTGAAGCTGAGGACTGTTACAAAGAGTTCTTCCATTCTGACGCCTACGCTGATTTCTTCAACGACGAGACTCCTCTTGGCAAGGGGCTTAGCGACAGGCTTACAGCCCAGTTTGAAGTCTTCGGTTTCGATGTTCCTTACGTGCTCACGATGCCTGGCACGGTGTGGAATCCTGGCACGGGAGTCATCAAGGACGGTGACATCTACTATCAGTTGACAGGTGAACGCCTCATCCCAGGCGACTACACCATCACAGCCACCTCGCGTGTCACCCACATCTGGGCATACATCGTTACACTTCTAATCATTATCCTTGCCATCTTCCTCTTCTTCTATCGCAACAAAACGAAGAGGGACAAACAGCATAAATAGAATAAAATTCCACACCTGTCCAGAGAATCTTGTAACCCCTAAGGAGAAATATTTTTACCCTTAAGGGTTGCAAGTTTTTGTCAAATGGAATATATGATTTTATAAGTGAACTAATTTTTTACGTTTGTAAAGGATTTTACAATCCCTTTTCGTTCACTTAATCAAAATTTTCACTACCTTTGCACACCAAAAGAAAATACGTATGGTACATTTGGATAAGGAACTGGCACGGGAGAAGTATGAGCAGTTGGACTGCATCGGGTTCATCCAATGGGTGACAGATGGCTATCTGGCAGCTGTTGGTGGCGTGTTGACAGTTGAAAACATGGAAACGTTGAGTGCAGAACAACATTCCGTGTTGTGTTACCGTTATGTACTGGATGAGGTGATGGAGGGTGGATTCATTCAGCTAATCATGAATGGATTCGCTCCCTATGTACTGGAAGGCCCCTTTCCGATGGTGGTGAAAAAAGAGTGGGGCTCAGTAGAAGGCGGAGAGAAGGTGATGAAGGACTTTTCCAAGTTGCTGTATGCTGTGAAAGCTGCGTATCACAAGCATCAGGAGGAATTCTCGCGGGATATGACTGACGAGGAGTTTATGGCGATGTACGAGCAGTTGGAAGACCTGAACGAGTTGGGTGATGATTTCTTGGATGAACATCAGGAGGAAGTGACTCCTTTGGTGGCTAAGATGATAGTGGAGAATTTGGATATGTATATGTGAATTTATGGCAAAGAATAAGATAACGAAGAATCAGCAGGTGAACATCAAGAACAAGAGGGCGGCATTTGAGTATGAACTCATTGACACCTTCACGGCAGGCATTGTCCTGACTGGAACGGAAATCAAGAGCATCCGTGCAGGCAAGGCAAGTCTGGTGGACACCTATTGCTATTTCATCAATGGGGAGTTGTGGGTAAAGAATATGTACATTGCACAATATCTGGCAGGGTCATACAACAATCATTTGGAGCGCAGGGAACGTAAATTGCTTCTGAACAAAAAGGAGCTTCGCAATTTGCAGAATGACACAAAAGCACCAGGTTTCACCATCGTGCCGGTTCTGCTCTATATCAATGAGAACGGATTGGCGAAGTTGGATATAGCGCTGGCTCGAGGAAAGAAAGAATACGACAAACGACAAACACTGAAGGAGAAAGAAGATAGAAGGGAGATTGACAGGGCAAAGAAAGTAAGGTTATGACACTACACGACATCATTAAGGACCGTATATTGGTACTGGACGGTGCGATGGGCACGATGATTCAGCAGTATGGCTTGAAAGAAGAGGATTTCAGAGGTGAACAGTTCAAGGATGTGCCGGGATTGATGAAGGGCAATAACGATATCCTTTGCCTGACCCGTCCTGATGTGATTGCTGATATTCATAGGAAGTACCTTGAGGCTGGGGCAGATTTGATTACCACCTGTACTTTCTCTTCCCAACGTGTGTCGATGGCTGATTACCGTGTGGAAGACTATTGTCGTGAGATGAACCTGGCAGGAGCAAAGATGGCACGTCGGCTGGCTGATGAATATACGGCAAAAACACCGCTGAAACCACGATTTGTGTTGGGCGATGTGGGACCTACGAATAAGACGTTGAGCATCTCACCTGATGTCAACAACCCAGCCTTGCGAAGTCTTACTTATGATGAATTGGTGGAGGCTTATGTGGAGCAGATGGAAGCGCTCATTGAGGGTGGTGTGGATGCGCTTTTGATTGAGACCATCTTTGACTCACTCAATGCAAAGGCTGCCATCTATGCGGCAGAAAGGGCAATGGAATCGACTCAGAGGCATGTGCCGTTGATGCTTTCCATTACGGTGAGCGACACAGCAGGGCGCACCCTCTCTGGTCAGACATTGGAAGCGTTCTTGGCGAGTGTCCAGCATGCTGACATCTTCTCTATTGGATTGAACTGCTCATTCGGTGCGCGCCAATTAAAACCCTTCCTGCGGACGTTGGCAGAGAAAGCACCTTATTATATTTCTGCACACCCCAATGCAGGACTTCCTAATTCTTTGGGACTCTATGACCAGACTCCCGATATGATGGCTGAGCAGGTGAAGGAGTATGTGGACGAAGGATTGGTCAACATCTTGGGCGGATGCTGCGGAACGACGGAAAAATTCATTGAACTTTATCCAGCCATTGTCAGGGGAAAGAAACCGCATGTGCCTGCCGCACCTCCCAAATACTTGTGGTTGAGCGGACTGGAATTGCTGGAACTTACTCCAGAACGTCGCTTTGTGAATGTGGGCGAGCGTTGCAATGTCGCTGGTTCACGTAAGTTTCTCCGTCTTATCAACGAAAAGAATTACGAGGAAGCCCTTTCCATCGCAAGAAAACAGGTGGAGGATGGTGCATTGGTGCTTGACATCAATATGGATGACGGACTCTTGGATGCTAAACAAGAGATGGTCACATTCCTAAATCTCTTGATGAGCGATCCAGACATCTCAAAGGTTCCGATGATGATTGACTCCAGCGATTGGAACGTCATCACAGCTGGTCTTAAATGTGTACAGGGCAAGAGTATTGTCAACAGCATCTCACTGAAGGAGGGCGAGGAAAAGTTCCTTGAGAAGGCCCGTGAAATCAAACGCTTGGGTGCAGCGACGGTAGTGATGGCTTTCGATGAAATGGGACAAGCTACTACGTATGAGCGTAAGATAGAGATTTGTGAACGTGCCTACCGACTATTGGTAGATAAGGTCGGGTTCAATCCGCTCGACATCATCTTTGACCCCAATGTCTTGGCAGTCGCCACAGGCATGGAGGAGCATAACAACTATGGGCTCGACTTCATCCGTGCGACGGAATGGATTCGGAAAAACCTGCCAGGTGCTCATGTGTCAGGCGGCATCAGCAACCTTTCATTCTCCTTTAGGGGCAACAACTACATCCGTGAGGCGATGCATGCCGTGTTCCTCTACCATACCATCGCTGTGGGACAGGATATGGGTATCGTTAATCCAGCCACGCAGGTGCTGTATAGCGACATTCCTGATGATGTGCTGAAAGCCATCGATGATGTTTTGCTCAATCGTACACCCAATGCGACGGAGAATCTTATTGAAATTGCTGCTCGCATTAAAGCGGAACAGGAGACCCTCTCCTCACTGGGAGGAGGTCAGCTCTCTGCTAATGAGGGAACAGGTCTGCAAGGTAACCGCTCCCTTCCTACAGGGAGAGCTGGGGGAGGGCCTGATTGGCGTAACGGAACTGTGGAAGAACGACTGAAACATGCTTTGGTGAAGGGCATAGGCGATGATCTGGAAACAGACCTTGACGAGGCGGTGAAGAAATACGGCAATCCTGTGAAGATTATTGAAGGTCCCCTGATGGATGCCATGAATACTGTGGGTGAACTCTTTGGCAGCGGCAAGATGTTTCTGCCTCAAGTCGTGAAGACGGCACGTACGATGAAGAGGGCAGTGGGCATTCTCCAACCCCTCATCGAGGCCAGTCGGTCTGAAGGTGCATCGAAGGCAGGCAAGGTGCTTTTGGCTACAGTCAAGGGTGATGTTCACGACATTGGAAAAAACATCGTCAGCGTGATATTGGCTTGCAACAACTATGAGATTATCGATTTGGGGGTGATGGTGCCTACGGAGACCATCGTTGATAGAGCCATTGAGGAAAAAGTCGATATCATTGGGCTCTCAGGTCTCATCACGCCTTCTTTGGAGGAGATGGTGAATGTGGCACGTGCCCTTGAAGAACGGGGTGCCGACATCCCCATCATGATTGGTGGTGCCACCACGAGCGAACTTCATACCGCCCTCAAGATAGCCCCTGTTTATCATGGTCCAGTGCTTTGGATGAAGGATGCGTCGCAAAATGTCATCGCCAGTGCCCGTCTGCTTAATCCAGCCACAAGAGCTGAACTGACTGATGAATTGGACAAGAAATATGCCGAACTCCGTTCTGAACGTACAGAGAATGAGTCCGGCATAGTAAGTATAGAAGAGGCGCGTAAACGGAAACCGAATTACTTTGAATAGGGGTTTTTCTTCGCCATCATTCAGGAAGGTTTTTCGCTTCGTTCCACCACGCGTCCATTTGTTCCAAGGTCAGGTCTTTCAAGTCCTGGCCTTTTTCTTTCGCTTTAGCCTCCACGTAGTTGAAACGGCGAATGAACTTCTGGTTGGTGTGTTCAAGCGCATTGTCAGGGTTGATCTTGTAGAGACGGGCTGCATTGATGAGGCTGAACATCACATCACCAAATTCTTCAGTTGCATGCTGTTTGGCGGCTGCTTTTGCCTCTTCGCTCTCGGCATTGTTGTAAAGTGTCTCCACCTCTGCCTCAAATTCCGTGATTTCCTCTTTCACTTTTTTCCACACATCACGACGTTCCTGCCAGTCGAACCCCACATTGCGTGCCTTGTCTTGGATGCGATACGCCTTAATGAGTGAGGGCAGGGCATCGGGCACACCTGCAAGCACGGTCTTGTTCCCATCCTTCTCCTTCGTCTTGATCTGCTCCCAAGTGCGTTTCACGTCACTGTCAGTCTCAGCCTTTACGTCACCATACACATGAGGGTGGCGGAAGATAAGTTTGTCGCATAACTTGTGGCATACGTCAGCCACATCGAAGGCCCCCTTTTCTTCGCCAATCTTCGAGTAGAAGACAATGTGGAGCAGCACGTCACCCAGTTCCTTGCAGATATTGAGATTGTCGTCCTTGATGAGGGCGTCACAAAGTTCGTAGGTTTCCTCGATGGTATTGGCGCGCAGCGACTCATTGGTCTGCTTCCTGTCCCATGGACACTTCTCACGGAGGTCATCCATCACATCGAGCAAACGCCCGAAAGCCTCCATCTTCTCTTGTCTTGTATGCATGATAGTCTAATTATATATAATGTGTTCACAAAATTTCTGCAAAGGTACGAATTTTTCTTTGATTTTATTTTGCAGTCTCCGAAAATTGTTCTACCTTTGCACTCGCAATTGACAAGAGCGCCTTTTGCAAAGAAGAGACGTGTCCTGCCAAAGCAATTCAGAACGCACCGTTCCGGAAGGATGGGTGAGTGGCTGAAACCACCAGTTTGCTAAACTGACGTACGGGTTACCGTACCGGGGGTTCGAATCCCCCTCCT
>CADCQH010000057.1 GCA_902803605.1 uncultured Bacteroidales bacterium
GCCATTCTTGGCATTGTCGTGCTCTATTACGGTCTGACGTTCTTGAAGGGACTTACCGTGTTCTCCAGCGACGATTCCTATTACGTTACGTTCGCCGATGTCAGCGGCGTGTCAGCATCTACTCCAGTCTATGCCAATGGCTATAAGGTGGGTGTTATCAAGGGCATTCAGTATAACTACGATCCCCAAGGTAAGATTGTTGCTGAGATGGGACTAGACAAGCAGATGCGCCTGCCTCAGGGTTCACATGCGGAAATTGCCAGCGACTTGTTGGGAAATATCAAAATCAATCTGGTGTTGGGAGAGGATCCTATTCACATGGTAGCTAAAGGCGACACCATCACTGGAGGCGAGGAACAGGGAATGATGAAAAAATTGGGTGCGATGGTTCCCACCATAGAGGCTATTATGCCTAAGTTGGATAGTATTATGACCAGCTTGAACTTGTTGTTGGCTGATCCTGCGCTTCGTCAGACTCTTCATAACGTCGAGGGAATGACGGACAATCTGAATGCTACCAGTCGTGATTTGCGCTCTTTGTCTGCATCGCTCAATCGCGAGATGCCTGCCATGATGAATAAAGCCAGTGGCGTGCTTGACAATACCCAACAGTTGACTGGTAATCTGGCTGCTGTCGATGTGGCATCTATGACGGCAAGCATTAACCAGACACTGGCCAATGTTAATGAGATGACACGTAAGCTGAATAGTACAGAAGGTACGTTAGGACTCCTGATGCGCGATGCAACACTCTATAACAATTTGGCAGCGACGACGGCTTCTGCTGACTCTCTGCTTATTGACTTGAAAGCTCATCCGAAACGTTACGTCCACTTTTCCATTTTTGGCAAAAAAGATAAATAAAAATTCTTCTCTAAATATATTTTGTCTAAATAGGAGATGCTTAGAAATACCTTCAACTCAATGCCTCGCAACTGCTTGATATATCATGATTTCTGACGTGTAGAAAAAATCCTTTGCACAATGATTGTGAGACGTGCAGATGACATGTAAGTAGTTGTGAATTAAGAGCTTGGATATTTGCAAGAGGGAATATTGTTAAGAAAAAATCCTAAGTAGTCTAAAGTCCGAAAAACAAATGAGTTACGAGCTTTTGACAGTTTGTTGATTAAAAATGCAGATTTGCATATTTCAAAAATAATTGCGAACTTTGCAAGCGAAATCATTATTAACCGCACATTAGTGTAAAGTATTAAAAGAACAACAATCGCCGCATGGGAAATAATCCAAAGGCGCTTTGGGACAACTGCCTTCAATTCATAAAAGACAACGTCACCGAGCAGCAATTCAGAACATGGTTCGCGCCTATCGTCTTCGAGAAATACGACGACGACAGCCGGACTCTCCTCGTACAGGTGCCGAGCAGGTATGTGTATGAGTATCTGGAGCAGCACTACGTGAACTTGTTGAGTAAAGGGCTGTGTCGTTGTTTTGGCAATAGTGTGCAGTTGAACTACCGCATTGTGGTCGACCAGCAACACAAGCTGACCATCGACGAAGAGGGTAGCGAAGCAGTAGATATTGATGTCCCCGTGAAGCGGGAGGGTGTCAATAAGTCGCCTACGTTGCTCGATGCAGTGCCTCATCAGGAACTGGATCCCCAACTTGACTTGCACAAGACATTCCAAAGTTTTATAGAGGGCGATTCCAACAAGTTGCCGCGTACGGTAGGTATGTCTATCGCTGAGCATCCGGGTAAGTCGACCTTCAATCCTTTCTTTGTCTTTGGTCCCTCTGGTTGTGGCAAGACGCACCTTATCAATGCCATTGGTGTGCGTTGTAAGGAAGTGTACCCGCGTAGGCGCGTACTTTATATATCTGCCCGTCTCTTCCAGGTGCAGTTTACCGATGCTACTCGCAGGAACACGGTCAACGACTTCATCCGCTTCTATCAGAGCATTGATGTGCTGATTGTAGACGATATTCAGGAATGGGCTACAGCAACGAAGACGCTCGACACGTTCTTCCACATCTTTGATCACCTGTTCCGTTTGGGCAAACAGATTATTCTTGCCTCCGATCGTCCTCCTGTTGACTTACAGGGTGTCAAGGATCGTTTGTTGACGCGTTTTGCCTGCGGTCTTATTGCTGAGCTCGAACAGCCCAATGTGCAGTTGTGCATTGATATCCTGAATGCCAAATGCCGTCGCGATGGTCTGAAGATTCCTGAGAATGTCATTCAGTATATTGCAGAGACTGCCAATGGTTCTGTACGCGATTTGGAGGGTGTCATTAATTCTTTGCTGGCCTATTCGGTGGTTTACAATTCGAATATTGATATCCGTCTGGCTCAGCGCATCATCCAGCGTGCTGTGAAGTTGGACAACAAGCCGTTGACCATCGACGATATTCTGGAGAAGGTCTGTGGACACTATGGCGTCGAACAGAAGAGCATCTTCACCCGCTCACGTAAACGCGACTTGGTCATTGTGCGTCAGGTGTCTATGTATCTGGCACAGAAGTACACCAACATGCCTGCCGGACGCATCGGACAACTCATCGGAGGTCGCGACCATTCTACCGTTATCCATAGCTGTAGTGCTGTTGAACAACGTTTGAAGGTCGACAAGTCCTTTATGGCAGAACTGAATAGCATTGAGAATTCATTTCGCCTGAAAAAAGAAAAATAATCCGTAAAATATTTGGCGGTTTCAAAGAAAAGACGTACTTTTGCAACGAAGTACGTACTTATGTCGTACAAAATGATACGAAACAAACAAATTTACTAACAAATAATTAAAACAAAACGATTATGAAAAAAATCTTTAC
>CADCQH010000058.1 GCA_902803605.1 uncultured Bacteroidales bacterium
CCTCGACAAGGAATTTCTGGATGTGGCCATGCGCATCGACCCGGCGCTGAAGATGTGTCCGGGAAAAGAAATCGAGAAGCGGGTGGTCCGCGAAGGCTTCGCCGACATGCTCCCTGAGAGTATCGCCTGGCGTCAGAAGGAACAGTTCAGCGACGGTGTGGGCTACTCGTGGATCGACACGCTCAAGAAAATCACGTCGGAGGCTGTCAGCGACGAGGAGATGGCGAATGCCGCCGAACGCTTCCCCATCAACCCGCCGCTCTGCAAGGAGGAATATTACTACCGCTCCATCTTCGAGGAACATTTCCCCAGCGCGTCAGCAGCCCGAAGCGTCAACCAGGAAGCCAGCGTCGCCTGCTCGACTGCCATTGCCCTCGAATGGGATGCCGCCTTCAAGAATATGAACGACCCCAGCGGACGTGCCGTCAAGGGTGTGCACGAACAGGCATACTAAAGTTTCGAGTCCACAGGAGACTATTTACGCCTTGCCCTGAGATTTTTCGGGGTAAGGCTTTGTTTTGTTGTGGGTTTTCACTACCTTTGCACACGAAACGACAAATTCTCAGACGAAATGGAAAACTATATTGTTTCGGCACGCAAATACCGCCCGATGACATTCGACACGGTGGTGGGACAGGAGGCGCTGACGGTGACGCTGAAGAACGCCATCCAAAGCGGACGGCTAGCGCACGCCTATCTGTTCTGCGGTCCACGAGGGGTGGGCAAGACAACCTGTGCCCGCATCTTTGCGAAGACCATCAACTGTCTCAGCCCGCTGTCCGACGGTGAGGCCTGCGGGGAGTGCGAGTCATGCAAGGCGTTCAACGAACAGCGGTCGTACAACATCCACGAACTGGATGCGGCTTCGAACAACTCGGTGGAGGATATCCGCCAGTTGATCGAGCAGGTGCGGATTCCGCCCCAGATCGGCCAATACAAGGTGTTCATCATCGACGAGGTGCACATGCTGTCACAGGCTGCGTTCAACGCGTTCCTGAAGACCCTGGAGGAGCCTCCCCACCATGCCATCTTCATTCTCGCCACGACGGAGAAGCACAAGATTCTGCCGACCATCATGAGCCGCTGCCAGATTTATGACTTCAGGCGCATGGGGGTGAACGACATCGTCGGACACCTGAGGCATGTAGCTGAACTGGAGAACATGACGGTGGAGGATGCCGCGCTGAACATCATCGCCCAGAAAGCGGACGGCGGCATGAGGGACGCCCTGAGTATCTTTGACCAAGTGGCTTCGTTCTGCGGAGGGCACATCACCTATCAGCAGACCATCCAGAACCTGAACGTGCTGGACGAGGATTATTATTTCCGGCTGACGGACTATTTCCTGGAGGGGAAAATCACGGAGTGTATGCTGACGCTGAACGAAATCCTGTCGAAGGGTTTCGAGGGTCAGTACTTCATCACGGGACTGGCAAGCCACTTCCGCAACCTGCTGGTGAGCCAGGACGCACAGACGACAGACCTCATCGAGGCGAGCAACGAGGTGCGTGCCCGCTATCAGGAACAGGCAAGGCGATGCAAGCCAAAATTCCTGTTCCGCGCCATGAAACTGGCGAACGACTGCGACCTCAACTACAAGCAGAGCCAAAACAAACGACTGCTGGTGGAACTGACCCTCATCGAGACGGCACAACTATCCGCCGATGACGGGGAGGCTTCGGGGCTTTGCCCTACGAAGATTCTAAAACCCATATTCACGAAACAGAACGCCCATCCAACAAGGGGAAGGGGCGCGCATGAAACAGCAGGGAAGGCGGCAAGCGGGGCTGTTCCACGGACTGCCAAGGAGGAAATCGTCCAACGAGCTCAGCAAGCCCTGATCAGTCAGAAGATGCAACAAACGCTGCCACCTCCGCAGACACCCGGTACCACGGCAAACCCCTCCCTGCGAGGATTGAACGGATTCTCCATCCGACGTCAACAGGGACAAGCATTCAGTCAGCAAACGGTGAGTGCGAAGGAAGAGAGGGAAGGAGAGCATTTCGACAACATGCCCGTCGCCCAGACGGACTTGATGGTCGCCTGGCGGGAGTTTGCACAGCATCTGCCTCAGGAGGACAGAGCCATGTCGCTCCAGATGGACAACATGGAACCACTGCTGCAAGAGGATGGCACGACATTTCTGGTAATCGTGGAAAATCAGTCGGTGGAGGGTGAACTCCTGAAGATGCAGCCACGTCTGGAACAGTACCTGCATCACCGGCTGCAAAACAGGACGCTAAAAATGACGACCCACCTGCGGGAGGCAACAGACAAGCGCCGTGCATTCAGCCGCATGGAAATCTACCATCAGATGCTGGAACAGAGCGAAGCACTGCGCAAACTGAAAGAGGAATTTCAATTGGAATTGGTATAATGGGAAAAGGAAAACTAGCGAAATTCGCAGAAATGGCGGAGAATCCGCTGGTGGTGGAATGCCCCTACTGGCAACTGGAAAAGGAGGGATTCCCGCTGAAAGGAAGATGGCATGAGGAGTTCTTCAAGAATGAACACCCCATCGTGCTTGAACTGGGTTGCGGACGTGGGGAGTACACCATCGGGCTGGCACGGCAGTTCCCTGAGAAAAACTTCATCGGCATCGACATTAAGGGGGCACGCATGTGGCACGGAGCAAAGACGGCACTGGAAGAGGATCTGAAGAATGTGGCTTTCCTACGCACCAACATCGAGTGCATCGCCGGTTTCTTTGCTGCGAACGAGGTGGCTGAACTTTGGCTCACCTTCTCCGACCCTCAGATGAAGAAGGCCACCAAACGGCTCACCTCCACCTATTTCATGGAGCGCTATCGCAAGTTTCTGGTCGATGACGGTCTCATCCACGTAAAGACGGACTCCAACTTCCTCGCCACATATACGAAATATATGGTGGAGAAGAACGGGTTGCCCATGGAACAATGCATGTTCGACCTCTATGCGGAAAAGAATGTGGATACTTCGTTGACCGACATCCGCACCTACTACGAAGGCATGTGGCTGGAACGTGGCATCCCCATCAAATATCTTCAATTCCGTCTGCCTCATCAAGGTATGCTCGAAGAACCAGACATCGAAATACCCGTTGACGGCTATCGCTCCTACAATCACGAAGTTGTCAGCACCAAGAAGACAAGTAAATGAAGAAGTTAAAGAAGTTATAGAAGTTAAAGAAGTTAACGACGATACTCATCACCAACAGATACGTCTCTAACTCCGAGCGTAGCGATAACTTCTCTAACTCCGAGCGTAGCGATAACTCCCAAATAAGATAATCATGACATTATACCCCAAACTCATCCATGACGCACTCTCCACCGTCCGCTATCCGGGGAACGGAAAGAGCATCATGGAAAATGAAATGCTGGAGGACGACCTCCGCATCGATGGCATGAAAGTGTCTTTCTCGCTCATCTTCGAGAAGGAGACCGACCCATTCAAGAAATCAGTAGTTAAAGCGGCTGAGGCAGCCATCAAGACTTTCGTGCATCCCGACGTGGAAGTGACCATCGGCACAAAGGCCAAGACTGCCCTACCCCCTGAACCCGACAAACTCCTGCCCGGTGTGAAGAACATCATCGCCGTCTCTTCAGGCAAGGGTGGTGTGGGCAAATCGACAGTCACCGCCAACCTCGCCATCGGACTGGCC
>CADCQH010000059.1 GCA_902803605.1 uncultured Bacteroidales bacterium
AACCTTCAGCCTCGAACATCTGACGGAAAGCGAGGCGACCAATACGGCCAAAGCCGTTAATAGCTACTTTTGTCATTGAATTAAAAAATTTATAGAGTTAATACTAACTGTGTTGCTTGTGTTTTTTGAGGGAGATAAGTACCTTGTGGGCATCCATTCTCTCTTTCCGGCTGCAAAGGTACGAATTTTTTTGTCAATGTAAATCAATTTTGTCGCAAATTCTTTTTAAAATCAAAAAAGAGGATGCTTAATCCCCCATATTCGGTAGCAAAATGATGCCCAAATTCCCATTTTGTCAACTACGTGTTGCAAATGTTGTATGCAGAGTTCCGTTTTCGCCTTTTTCTGCCTTGAAAAGTTCCCATATTATAATAAATGTGTAGTGCTGTACCAATCGAAAAAGTTTTTTCCCTTGGTATTGTGCTCACTTAATCGTAACGTTCGCTCCGCGCAAGTTACTAACGTTCGACAATTAAAATGAAAATAGGACTTTTCATTTTGAATTGTGCTCACTTAATCGTAACGTTGGCTTCGCCGAAGTTACTCATGCTCGGAAAAACTCAAATTAATTTGGTTTTTCTCTCACTTAATCGTAACTTTGCACCCGAATTAAAGGTAAAAAGCAAATGATAACAGTTTCAGACCTTGCCATTCAGTTTGGCAAGCGTGTTCTCTACAAGGATGTGAACATGAAGTTCACGAATGGCAATATCTATGGTGTAATTGGTGCGAATGGTGCAGGAAAATCTACTTTGCTCAAGGCTATCAGTGGTGAATTGGAACCGACGAAGGGTACGATCACTTTGGGGCCAGGCGAGCGTCTTTCCGTGCTGTCGCAGGACCACTTCAAATTCGATAATTGCACCGTCATCAATACGGTGATGATGGGGCACTCCGTTCTCTGGGAGATTATGCAGGAGAAGGATGCCCTCTATGCCAAGTCTGACTTCTCTGACGAGGACGGCATCCGTGCCGCTGAGTTGGAGGAGAAGTTTGCGGAGCTGGACGGATGGAATGCTGAGAGCGATGCGGCTCAGCTGCTGTCTGGTCTGGGCATCAAGGAAGACCTTCACTACAAGATGATGTCAGAACTGACGGGTAAGGAGAAGGTGCGTGTGATGCTGGCACAGGCGCTCTATGGCAATCCCGACAACCTCCTGCTCGATGAGCCCACCAACGACCTCGACCTCGACACGGTGGAGTGGCTGGAAGATTTCCTTGCCAACTTTGAACATACCGTGCTGGTGGTGAGCCACGACCGCCACTTCCTCGATGCAGTCAGCACACATACTGTCGATATAGATTTCAACAAGGTGAACCTCTTTGCCGGCAACTATTCCTTCTGGTATGAGTCTTCTCAGTTGGCATTGCGTCAGGCGCAAAACCAGAAGGCAAAGGCTGAGGAGAAGCGTAAGGAACTGGAAGAGTTCATCCGACGTTTCTCTGCCAATGCGGCCAAGAGCAAGCAGACGACTTCGCGCAAGAAGATGCTGGAGAAGCTCAACGTGGAGGAGATTCAGCCTTCCACCCGCAAATATCCTGGCATCATCTTCACGATGGACCGTGAGGCAGGCAATCAGATTCTTGAGGTGGAGGGACTGACAGCCATCGAGGATGACGGAACTGTGCTCTTCAAAGACCTCACGTTCACGGCAGAGAAGGGTGAGAAGATCGTGTTCCTCTCACACAACCCTCGTGCGATGACAGCGCTGTTCGAAATCATCAACGGCAACCGTGAGCCTCAGGCTGGCACCTACAAGTGGGGCGTGACCATCACGACCGCCTATCTGCCAGTCGATAACACGGCTTTCTTCCAGAGCGACAAGAACCTGGTCGAGTGGCTCAGCCAGTATGGCGAGGGCAACGACGTGTTCTTCAAGGGCTATCTGGGTCGTATGCTCTTCAGCGGCGAGGAAGTGCTCAAGAAGGTCAATGTGCTCTCTGGTGGTGAGAAGATGCGATGCATGATTGCGCGTATGCAGCTGAAGAACGCCAACTGCCTCATTCTCGACACGCCGACCAACCACCTCGACCTCGAATCCATCCAGGCGTTCAACAACAACCTCAAGCTCTTCAAGGGCAACATCCTCTTCGCCTCCCACGACCACGAGTTCATCCAGACGGTCGCCAACCGCATCATCGAACTCGGTCCCAAGGGACACATCGACAAGCTGATGGAGTACGACGACTACGTGCACAGCGACGATATCAAGGAACTCAGAGCGAAGATTTACTGATTCATTCGTCAAGTCAAGATAACATAAAGAAGGCCGGAACCCGCGAAGTTCCAGCCTTTTTTTATTCTACAGAAAACTTTCGTCGAAACTCAAGGGCAGCAAATCCTTGATGCTCCTGATGATGTAGGTTTCCTCCGTGCCATAGAGGAACACCTCGATGTCATTGCCTGCCCGCTGCTCCGCTTCGAGCAACACCTGTCGGCAGGCACCGCAGGGCGAGATGGGGCGTTGGAGGAACCGCCCCTTCGTGTCACGTGCGGCAATGCAGATGCGTCGGATGGGCTTGTCGGGATGCTGCGAATTGGCATAGAACACGGCCGTCCGTTCAGCGCAGAGTCCCGAAGGGTAGGCCGCATTCTCCTGATTGCAGCCGCTGACGATGGTGCCATCCGCCAGCTCCACCGCAGCCCCTACGGAGAAGTGGGAGTAGGGCGCATAACTGCGATAAGTGGCTTGGCGTGCTTCATCCAAGAGTCTCATCTCCTGTGGAGTGAGTTCATCCTCCGTCTTGATGACAACCTTCACATGTAGCGAGAATTCTTTCATAAGGTTTCAGTCTTTTGATGCACAAAGATACGGATAATTATCGTTGTGGCTCTCCTCTTTGTCGGAAAAGTTTCCCAAATCCCTTGATTTTGGGGGACACCCTCTCCCGATTCTAAAATGTCATTGCCCTTTATTGATGTTTCTTGTCTCCAGTTTCGTATTTTTCAGGAACTGATAAAAGTCATGAATCATCCATCTGTTGTTGCCAAAAAAAAGGGCTACCCCTTTTCTCCCGAAAAAGAATAGCCACAACACAAACACAAAATAAAACACGACAAACGATTCTGGTACACGACCAGAACGTTGCTCTGGTACGATGAGGAACCAGTCCCCACACGTTATCTCTTTATTGTATGCCGTCGGCACGGAGTTTCTCTTGCCATTTCCATGCAGAGCGCAGAATCTCGTCGAGCGGCGTGTCGGCACTCCAGCCAAGCACTTTGTTGGCTTTGTCCACGTTGCCCCAAATGGCTTCGATGTCACCTTCGCGGCGTGGCGCGTATTCCCATGGGAGTTTCACTCCTGTGGCCTTCTCGAATCCTTCGACGATCTCGAGGGTGGAGTAGCCGTGTCCTGTTCCGATGTTGAAGACTTCGACGGGGTCTGTGTCTTGTTCGAGGACGCGCTGCATGGCCTTGACGTGTGCCTTTGCGAGGTCAACGACATAGATGTAGTCGCGGATGCAGGTCTTGTCGGGCGTGTTGTAGTCGTTGCCGAACACTTTGAGCTGCTTGCGGATGCCGATGGCGGTCTGAGTGACGAATGGTATCAAGTTCATGGGCACTCCGTTGGGCAGTTCGCCGATGAGTGCTGAGGGGTGTGCGCCGATGGGGTTGAAGTAGCGCAGGATGATGGACTTGATGGGTGCGCCTGAATGGATGTAGTCCTGTATGATTTCTTCGTTTATCTGCTTCGTATTTCCGTAGGGAGACAATGCCTTCTGAATGGGCGCTTGCTCCGTGACGGGAAGATTCTCCTTGGTGGGTTGTCCATATACCGTGCAGGAGGATGAGAAGATGATGCCCTTGCCGTTGTACTTGGTCATGAGTTCGAGCACGTTCATGAGCGAGTTGAGGTTGTTGCGGTAGTAGAGCAATGGCTTTTCCACAGATTCGCCCACAGCCTTGGATGCGGCGAAATGGATGCACCCTTTGATGGGATATTTCTTGAAGACAGCTTCTGTCGCCTCAAAGTCATTCAAATCCACTTTTTCAAAAGTGGGACGTATGCCTGTGATTTTCTCAATGCCGTCGATGACTGAGGCATTGGAATTGGATAAGTTGTCGATGATCACCACTTCATAGCCTGCCTGCTGCAGTTCTACTGTGGTGTGTGAACCGATGAAACCTGTTCCACCAGTTACGAGAATTGTTTCTTTCATGTCCGTGTAGTTAAGTTGTTAATCATAATGAATGACGAAGAGTGATTTCTTTGTCTTTATTTGTTTGCAAATATAGGACAAATAATTCATTCTTCGTCACCCAATGTGCAATTATTTTCGTTGAAAATACGCTTTAAGTCACTTAATGCTTCTTTTTCTTACTTTATGACGAATTTGATGTGGCACTCATCACCATCTTCCGTGGTTGTGCTGACAAGATAGATGCCCTTAGGCAAGGATGCCACGTTGATGGATACGAACTTGTTTCCTCCATGGGCGAAGCTGGTCGCAGCCATCTTCATGCCGGACATGTTGTAG
>CADCQH010000060.1 GCA_902803605.1 uncultured Bacteroidales bacterium
GAGGTCTTCAAGAACTATCCGAAGCGTGACCGTCAGCGCATCTTCAACGACGCATTGAACAGCACCCTCGCGCGTACCATCAATACGTCAGTATCTACGTTCATCGTGCTGTTGGTGATCTTCGTGCTGGGTGGTGATAGCATCCGTGCCTTCGCCTTCGCCATGATGCTGGGTGTCATCATCGGAACCAGTTCTTCACTCTTCATCGCAGCCCCAACGGCTTACCTCGTGATGGGTGCCCGCATCAAGGAGACTGAAGAAGAATCTGAAACAACAAAATAAACCAAAGATAATGAGGGGCAGTAACGTACAATGTTGCTGCCCTTCTTCTTAAACCAACACAAAATTATGAGCAAGATTCGTGCCGCCATCGTTGGATATGGCAACATCGGAAAGTACGCACTCGAGGCCATCGAGGCTTCTGAGGACATGGAGTGCGTGGGCGTGGTTCGTCGTAATGGTGAGGCTGACAAGCCAGCCGAACTCGCCAATTATCCTGTAGTAAAGAACATCACTGAGTTGAAGGACGTGCAGGTAGCCATCCTCGCCACTCCTACCCGCAAGGTGGAGGAATATGCCAAGCAATGTCTGGCACTCGGCATCAACACGGTGGACTCCTTCGATATACACACCCAGATTGTTGACCTCCGCCGTTCTCTGGACGCCGTGGCAAAGGCCAACAATGCCGTTTCCGTCATCTCTGCAGGCTGGGACCCAGGTTCAGACTCTATCGTCCGTTCGCTGATGGAGAGCCTCGCACCCAAGGGCGTCAGCTACACCAACTTCGGTCCAGGCCGCTCGATGGGTCACTCAGTGGCTGTACGTGCCATTGACGGCGTGAAGGACGCACTCTCCATGACCATTCCTGTGGGAACGGGCATTCATCGCCGCATGGTGTATGTGGAGCTGGAGGAAGGTGCAGACTTCAAGACCGTCGAGGCAGCCATCAAGGCAGACCCCTACTTCGTGAATGACGAGACCCACGTGCAGCAGGTTCCCTGCGTGGATGCCCTCAATGATGTGGGTCACGGCGTGAACCTCGTGCGCAAGGGCGTTTCTGGCAAGACGCACAATCAGCTGTTCGAGTTCGACATGAAGATCAACAACCCTGCGCTGACGGCTCAGGTGCTGGTCAATGTGGCGCGCGCATCTCTCAAGCAGCAGCCAGGAGCCTACACGATGATTGAGATTCCTGTCATCGACATGCTGTGTGGTGACAAGGAGGAACTGATCCGTCATCTGGTATAAGCCATTGATACATAAGATTCGACTTGATAAACAAGAGAAAAAGGTGTTGCAGTTCTTTTTCTGCAACGCTTTTTTTCTTTTTTATTTTGTATTACCAACAAATTACACTACCTTTGCCAGCGAAACCAAATGGAAGTACACCATGAAGAAAGTAAATGTCATGCTGATGGCGCTGGTGGCAATGCTGTTGCTGTCGTGCGAGGAGAAGAAGGACTCGACTCCTGACGTGACCATCGTACCCGTGCATGAGATGCCCAACATCTGCGAGGCACACGGAACCATTGGCGATGGGTCGTCCATGAACGTCATTGAGTTTGTCAACGATGAGGGCGATACATTATACATCAACAAGAGCGGACAGGCCGTGATGGGCGGACTGGTCGTCGGCGACGAACTGGAGGTGATCTACAACGTCACGAAGGAGGACATCTATGCTTCGGTGGCCGTGAACCTCACGGCGTTGCAGCATATCTGGTCGCAACGTGGGGCTGACGGCAGGGAACAGAGTCTTGAACTCGATCCTGAGGGACGTGCCAATACCTATAACATGGCTGTCGATTATGACACGTGGGAGGTGAAGAACGGCTTGCTGCTGCTCCACTCGCCCAAGAAGCTGGGTGACGAGAGTCCTGCGATAGTCGATACGTTCGAGATTATGCAACTGACCACCGACAGCCTTGTGCTGATGAACGGAGATTTGGTGACTGAATTTGAACGTTACAACTAATTAACATCTAACAAAACCTTTTTATCCAATATTGAAGTAAATGAGATTTTTCACGACACTGCTGATGCTGTGCTCAGTATTGAGCCTGTTCGCAGCCCCCAAGGACAAACTGAAAACTGATCGCGAGGTATGGGTGGACATCATGTACCAGATGGCTGAACCTGTCATGAAGAATATGGCAGAGGGGAAGCTGCAGCAGGTGATGGACACGACGGGCGGCAACAAGAATCTGGAACTGTCGCCGAACTGGGACAACCGCGACAAGAAGGTGGCGTATATGGAAGCCTTCGGACGTTTGTTGGCTGGGGTGGCTCCCTGGCTCAACCTGCCTGACGACGACACGCCCGAATGTGCCAAGCGCCGTCAGTTGAGGGAATGGACACGCAAGGCCATCATCAATGCCGTTGACCCCCAATCGCCCGACCGTCTGGGATGGGAGAACGGAAGTCAGACGCTGGTCGATGGCGCCTTCCTGGTGGAGGGGCTTTATCGAGGCTACGACTCCTTGTGGGTGCCGCTTCCTCAAGAGACGAAGAACCGTTACATCAAGGAGTTGCAGGGACTGCGCCGATATGACCCTCCCTATACGAACTGGCTCCTTTTTGTGGCGATGGAGGAGAGTTTCCTCATGTATGCAGGAGCTGCTTACGACCCCTACCGTATCAAGATGGCGCTGGCAAAGGTCGAAGAATGGTATATCGGTGACGGCATCTACAGCGACGGTCCCTCCTTCGCCTTCGACTACTACAATTCCTACGTCATCCAACCGATGTACGTGGAGTGCCTGGAGATGATTGCGGCACGCCGTCCCAACGACAGCTATTTGATATTCAGCAAGACCAACGAAAAGGTGAGAGGAGCGAAGAACCGTCTGCAGGAGGCGACGAAGCGGATGCAGAAGTGGGCCGTCATCCTGGAACGTTTCATCTCACCTGAAGGAACCTATCCTGTGGTGGGACGAAGCATCCCCTACCGTATGGCAGCCCTGCAACCTCTCGCGCAACTGGCATGGCGCAAGAAATTGCCTCAGGAACTGCACAACGGACAAGTGCGTTCTGCCCTTACTGCCGTTGCTAACAGAATGTTCTACGGTCAGTTGGAGAATCCTCCCAAGACGGCTAAGGCGATGAGCAAGAACTACAACGCTGGCGGATTCCTCACCATCGGCTTCGTCGGTTCACATCCCAACGTGGCGGACTGGTACACCAACAACGGCTCGCTCTACATCACCAGTATGGCTTTCCTCCCCCTCGGTCTGCCCGAGTCTGACCCCTTCTGGACTGACCCAGCCGAGAAGTGGACGAGCAAGAAAGCGTGGGAGGGCGATGACTTCCCCAAAGACCACAAGTGGGACATCAATCCCCAGCGCCTGTACTGGGAATAAAGATTCACGCTCGAAATTCGTTTCCTAATACATTTATTAATACAAGTTTCGGGAACTCAACTTGATTGAAGTTAAAGAAGTTATCGAAGTTATCGCTTCGCTCGAAGTTAATGACGTATGTTA
>CADCQH010000061.1 GCA_902803605.1 uncultured Bacteroidales bacterium
AGTGGGAAATAGCCAGGCACTATCCCTTTGTGGAGAAAGACCCCCAGAAGCGCACTTGTGCCAAGGCACTGGTCATGACCCATGCCTATTCGAATGCCATCATGGACAAGGTGGAAGAAGCTCTGAAACATGGCATCACAGGCACCGACGATGATGACTGGTGATGAAGTAAATAACGATTAGAGTCCGTGCAGCGATGGTTGCACGGGCTTTTGTGTTTTAGATGGTGATTGGAAAAATGAATGCAATGCAATATTGAATATTGTGCCGATTTTTTTGGTGATTGAAAAGAAATGTGTACCTTTGCCGTTGAAAGCTATTTTTACGTGTTTTACAATTCTATTTATTATTAGTTATTATGGGAAAAACAATCACTTTCGGAAACTTGACGAGGGCGTTGATGACGCTCCTCGTGATGCTCTGCTCCACAGTAGGGGCATCAAGTTGAAATAATCCCCATCTTTCGAATACAAAGAGCTCAGGTGGTTTTATGACAGAGGCTTATTATTGTCCAATAAGGGTGCGTTATTGCGGAATAAGGACGGGTTATTGGAGAAAGGGGTTCTTCCCCACATATTGCAATATTGGGTTCCCTGAAACGTGAAAAAGAGAGGATGGGGTGATAATGGGACTTTGTTCTTGCAAAGATACAACTTTATTCTGAACCACCATAAAAATACAAATAAAGTCTGGAGTTGACCAAAGCCCTCATCGTTCTCATGGGGGACAAGGGGACAAGGGGACAGCCTTTTTCTGGCATACCCCCCCAAGAGAATTCTTATGATAATGTAAGTATAATAATAATAGTGATTATAAGTATATATAAATAGTTACTATAATAGTAGTAACAACAATAGTAATGGCAGGGGGTGACGGGAGAAAAACCTTGTCCCCTTGTCCCCCTGTCCCCACATCATGGCAGCTAAGCAGCACTGCTGCAAGAAGATAGCATTTGTTTGTCATGTTGCGTTGAGTCCTTGGTGATTTGGTTGCAAAGATACACAATTATTCTTATATGGTAAAGGATGAGCGTTAAAAACTTGTGGATTTTTCCCTTGTAATGTGTTCGCTCCGTACCGTTGACTGTGCCGAAGGTGGATTGCTTCTTGGAAAAACACAAGAAAAGGGTTTTTCTTTTGGTTATTCGCTCGATTTGCACTACCTTTGCAACTCAAAAAGTTTATATGAAGCATATCATCATATTGGGCGACGGCATGGCTGACTGGCCTGTCGAGAAGCTCGGAAACAAGACATTGCTGCAATATGCCGACACGCCGTACATGGACATGCTGGCGAAGATGGGACGTTGTGGAATGCTGAAGACCGTGCAGGATGGCTTCCATCCGGGTTCGGAAGTGGCAAACAGCAGCATCCTCGGTTATGACCAGAATGAAGTGTATGAAGGACGTGGTCCTCTGGAGGCAGCCAGCATCGGCGTGGACTTGGCTCCTGAAGACATGGCCATCCGCTGCAATCTCATTACGCTGGAGGATGGGAACATCGTCACGCACAATGGAGGCAACCTGCAGACGGAGGATGGCGCCATGCTGATAGACTACCTCAACGAGCATCTGGGCAATGAGCGCGTGCGGTTCTACTGCGGCGTTCAGTACCGCCATCTGCTCGTCATCAAGGGTGGCAACAAGCATGTGGTGTGCCAGCCGCCGCATGACCATCCGGGTGAACCTTGGCGACCGCTGCTGGTGAAGGCAGCCAGTCCAAGCGATGGGGGGTCGGATTCCCAAGAGGAGCAATCGGATGTGCAGAGGATGTCGGCTCAGGAAACGGCTGACTTGCTCAATGACTTGATACTCCGTTCGCAGGAGTTGCTGGCACGTCATCCCTACAACGTGGAGAAGGCGAAGCGTGGTGAGCGTCAGGCAAACAGCATCTGGCCGTGGGCAGGAGGGTATCGTCCCCACATGGTGCCACTGACGGAGACTTTCCCGCAAATCAAGCGTGGAGCGGTCATTACGGCGGTGGATCTGATTCGCGGCATCGGTACGTTGGCAGGACTGAGAGTGATTGATGTGCCAGGAGCTACGGGTTTGGCGGACACCAACTACGAGGGAAAGGCGCAAGCAGCCATCAAGGCTTTGGAGACCGATGATTTTGTTTATGTTCATGTGGAGGCTTCGGATGAGGCTGGCCATGACGGAGATCTGGAACTGAAGTTGAAGACCATAGAATATCTGGACAGCCGCATTGTCGCTCCCATCTATGAAGCGGTGAAGAATCAGCAGGTGGCGATTGCCGTGTTGCCCGACCATCCGACCCCAGTGGCACACCGTACCCACACCAACGAACCCATTCCCTTCCTCATCTATGCCCCAGGCATGGAGGCTGACAAGGTGGATACCTTCGATGAGGTGGCATGTCAGCAGGGAAGCTACGGCTTGTTGGAGAAAGACGGATTTATGAAAGCATTCATGAAAATATAGAAATAAGATGAAATATTACAGCACAAACGGAAAAGCGCCTATCGCCACGCTGGAAAAAGCGGTGGTGAAAGGACTTGCAGAAGACAAGGGCTTGTACATGCCAGAGCGCATCAAGACGTTGCCTCAGGAGTTTTTCGACAACATAGAGAACCTCTCCTTTCAGGAGATAGCCTACACGGTGGCAGACGCCTTCTTTGGTGAGGATGTGCCTGCTGAAGATTTGAAGAAGATTGTTTATGACACCTTGGCATTCGACTGCCCCTGTGTGAAAGTGACGGACAGCATCTATTCGCTGGAACTCTTTCATGGTCCCACACTGGCCTTCAAGGATGTGGGTGCACGATTCATGGCACGTCTCCTGCAATACTTCCTGAAGAAGGAGGGAGCAGGGCAGGTGAATGTGTTGGTGGCCACTTCTGGTGACACGGGCAGCGCTGTGGCCAATGGCTTCCTGGGCGTGGACGGCATCCGTGTGTATGTGCTCTATCCCAAGGGCAAGGTGAGTCCTATTCAGGAATGTCAGTTCACCACATTAGGGCAGAACATCACGGCTGTGGAGGTGGATGGTGTGTTTGACGACTGCCAGGCCTTGGTGAAGAACGCCTTTATGGATGCAGACCTCAATGCCCACATGAAGTTGACCTCAGCCAACTCCATCAATGTGGCACGTTTCCTTCCGCAGGCTTTCTACTACTTCTATGCATACGCCCAGATGAAGAAGAAGGGGCTGGCCGACCAGTTGGTGGTGTGTGTCCCTTCAGGTAACTTCGGCAACATCTGTTCAGCCCTCTTCGGCAAGAAGATGGGACTGCCAGTCAAGCGATTCATCGCAGCCAACAATGCCAACGACATCTTCTTCAACTATCTGCAGACAGGCAAGTATGAGCCCAAGGCATCGGTACAGACCATAGCCAATGCGATGGATGTGGGTGACCCCAGCAATTTCGCCCGTGTGTATGAACTCTACGGCAAGAGCCATGAGGCCATCTGTGCCGACATCAGTGGTGCCACCTACAGGGACGAGCAGATAGCAGAGACCATCCGTGAGGTGAAGGCAGAGACAGGCTATGTGTGCGACCCACATGGTGCTTGTGGCTATCGAGCATTGAAGGAAGGTCTGAAAGCAGGCGAGGTCGGCGTGTTCCTTGAGACGGCACATCCCGCCAAGTTCAAAGACACGGTGGACGGCATCCTTCATGCCGACATCGAGATACCCGCCAAATTGCAGGCCTTCATGAAAGGCACCAAGCAGAGTGTGCCCATGAGCAAAGACTTTGCAAGTTTCAAGCAATTCCTGCTGGGACAGTAATCCTCCCATCATAACTGTAATGACCTTTTGATATGAAATCCAGTAAGCAGCAAAGGCGCACATCCACATCTCGTTTCATGATGAAGTTGGTACTGGTGGCTCTGTCCACAGCGCTAATTGTGTATTTCATGCCACGAGGTGATGAATTTGGTTATAAGTACGAGTTGAACAGGCCTTGGAATTATGGCTTGCTGATAGCCCCCACCAAGTTCCCGATTCTGAAGAATGATTCGGTCATCCGTCAGGAAGAGGAGACCACGATGCGCAATTTCCAACCCTACTACAATTATGACAGGTCGGTTCGTGACACGATGCTCAATCGTCTATACACCTATGCCGCCACAGAATGGCAGGGGGAGAACTCCGACGTGTATGTGCATCATATAGCCGACATGTTAGATACCATTTATCAAAGAGGCGTCATGTCGGGCGAAGACTATGCCCGTCTGAAAGACAAAGAGCATCACAAGGATATCCGCATCGTCAAGAACAATGAAGCCGTGTCTGTGCCTCTGAGCCGTGTGTTCTCATTGCGTTCCGCCTACGACTACATCATGGTGGAGGATACATCCAAGTATTCCCGTTTGGTCTTGCGGCAGTACAATATCAACGAACTGCTTCTGCCGAATCTTGCGTATGACCAGATGAAGTCGGAAACAGAACTGGATGAGCGCATGCAGAACATCTCCAGTTATAACGGCTTTGTCCAGGCAGGCCAGAAGATAGTGGACCGTGGTGAAACGGTGACTGACGAGGTGTATGATGTCCTCCGCTCTTAT
This sequence comes from uncultured Bacteroidales bacterium, assembly GCA_902803605.1. Classification (GTDB taxonomy): domain Bacteria; phylum Bacteroidota; class Bacteroidia; order Bacteroidales; family Bacteroidaceae; genus Minthosoma. The sequence goes on from CADCQH010000061.1 coordinate 4,530, forward strand.
GAAAAAGACTATGACCGCCGCAACGCCATTGACACGAACATCCCATACCGTTCAATCGGGCAAACCATTTTTGTGCTGGTGATTTTCGTGACGCTGATCACTTATTTGTCCCTGTTCCGTGTTGATTACTTTGAAAATGCACGAAACGTCACGCTGCTCTTTGCCTTGCCGGTCTTTTTCTGCGTGGTCGCCTCGCTGATGATATCCCATAAGGTGTTGAATGTGTTCATGCTCCCGTGCTGTCTGGTGCCCATCGTGATACGTGTGTTCATGGATTCCCGTACTGCGTTCATGTTCCATTGCGGCATGGTGCTCATCATCTCCCTGATGCTGACCAGCAACTACGAGTTCATCATCTTGCAGCTGGTGGCAGGCATGGTGGCGATACAGACCTTGCGGGAACTCTCCCAGCGTTCACAGATTGTACGGACGGCATTCATCATTTTCCTGGTGTATGTCATCTTCTATACGGGCTACTCCCTCCATCATGAGAATGACATGAAGATGGACACCTGGATGTACGTCTGCTTCACGGTCAATTGTGTCCTGCTCCTCTTTACCTACCCGCTCTTGTGGATGTTGGAGAAGATGTTTGGCTTCACCAGCGATGTGACCCTCGTCGAACTCAGCAATGTACACAACACCCTCTTGCAGCGCATGACGGAAGTGGCGCCAGGCACCTTCCAGCACTCTATGCAGGTGGCCAATCTGAGTGCAGAGGTGGCCAACAAGATTGGTGCCAAGGCACAGTTGGTGCGTACAGGTGCCCTGTATCATGATATCGGCAAGATGGAACGTCCGGTCTTTTTCACGGAGAACCAGAATGGCATTTCTCCTCACAAGCATCTGACGCCGATGAAGAGTGCAGAGGTCATCATTGCCCATGTCAAGAACGGCGTGGCTCTTGCCGACAAGAATCATATCCCCGATTCCATCAAGCGATTCATCACGACCCATCACGGCTTGGGCAAGGCCAAGTATTTCTATATCACCTACAAGAATGAGCACCCCGATGAGGATATCGATGAGGCGGCATTCACCTATCCAGGCCCTAATCCGAGCACGAAGGAAGAGGCTATCCTGATGATGTGCGATGCCGTGGAGGCAGCCTCCCGTTCTTTGCCAGAATACACGGAGGACAGCATCAACCAGTTGGTGGACAGAATCATCGACAGCCAGGTGGCAGAGGGCTTCTTCAGCGAATGTTCCATCACCTTCAAGGACATTGCTGTGGCTAAAACGGTGTTGAAGGACAAATTGAAGACCATCTATCATACCCGTATCTCTTATCCGGAGATGGGAGAAGATTATGAAAACAGAGAAGAGAAATAAGATTAGGCAGACATTTTTGCTGGTACTCCTTGTGGTGGTGGCTCTGATAGGGCTGTTCTATCTGCCCCGCATGAGCCTTTTCGGTGAGGAAACACGTCGTGTGAACATCCTCAGCGATGTGCAGCGGCTCGATGAGGCCGGCAACATCGTGGCAGAAAAGGTGGCAGATTCCCTGGACGGCTTTGTGGAACAGGGCATTGATTCGGCAGCCATTCGGGTGAAGCAGTTGGCTTATGTCGATACGGTGCCCAAGGGCATGGTGGCCATCGAAGACTTTGCTGCAGATGGCTTGCATCGTGAGATGGACAAATTCTATGCAGCCCTGGGACAGTCTGGCAGCCGTCCTGTCCGCGTGGCGTATTTTGGCGATTCCTATATAGAGGGAGACATCTTGACCATGGATTTGCGGGCCCTGCTCCAGCAGAAGTTTGGCGGCAAGGGCGTTGGTTTTGTGGAGATTGCCTGTGTGTCATCCGATTTCCGCCGTTCCGTCACCTCCCGCCGCAACAACTGGAACCGCTATCATGCCAACGAGCGGGGACGTGGTTTCAAGGCGAACTTGCAGAGTCTGGCAGGCAGCTATTTCATTCCTTCTGGCACAGCCACTTATGAATTGCGTTGCCAGAACAGCGTGTATGGCAATCTTTTGGGCGAGGCGGAGGAGGCCACCGTCTTCTTCACTCCCGGCGACGGGCTCAACATTGATTGTGCGCTTAACGGGGGAGAGAGTCAGTCGCTCTTTTCAAATGGTGCCGTCGGCGCTCCCCAGACATACGAAGAAACCATTGAAGTGGTGGATTCTGACTCCACCATCAGTTATAAGACTGTCACCCGCACCGTCGAGACAGCCCAGCAGGGAGCAGGCAATGTGGTGGCTAAGAGCGTGACGGGCAATATCAGCCGCTTCAACATGACGGTCACAGGTGGACATGGTTCACGCTTCTATGGCGTGGCGCTCGATGGACACAACGGCATTGCTGTCGATAACTTCAGTATGCGCGGCAGTGGCGGTCAGCATCTCGGAGGCATCCCGATGGAAACCCTCCGCAGTTTTGCCTCCGTCCGTCCTTATGACCTGATTGTCATCCACTACGGACTGAATGTGGCCAACGAGAAGCAGAAGGACTATGGCGGCTATACGGGTCAGTTGGGCAAGGTCATCGACATGATGAAGGAAGCCTTTCCCCATGCCAGCATCCTGGTGGTCAGCATGGGTGACCGCGATAAGCGTGGTTCCGATGGACAGATGCACACGATGGGTGGTGTGAAGGAGATGGTGTCTTACGAACGCAAGATGGCCAGCGACCATCATGTGGCCTTCTGGAACCTCTATGAGGCAATGGGCGGCGATGGAAGTCTTGCCAAGATGACAGAAAAGAAACAAGCAAACCTCGACTATACACACATCAACTTTGCAGGCGGGCGCCATCTGGCTGAGCTCCTGTTTGATGTATTGATGAACGGGAAAGAGAACTACGAGAATCGTGTACGTTAAGAAGTTACATATCATCCTCCTGTTCTGCATGATGCATTGTGCCTTATGCATTCATCAGGTGTGTGCCCAGTCGTTGACCACCCCCTTCCCGTCCAGCTTCCGCAATACACGTGCCAACGAACTCATCAATGGGGCGACCTTGGCACCCGTGTTCCAGAAGATTCATCAGCACAAGACCGTCAAGGTCATGCAGATTGGCGACTCGCATGTGAAGGGCAACATCCTGCCACGTGCCTTAGGCAATACCCTGCAGAACTACTTCCCTCGCATGGAGTTCACCTATTACGGCATGAATGGTGCCTGGGCTCGCCGCTTCTACGAGCAGGATATGATTAACCGTGTGGCTGCCGAACGTCCAGACCTTGTCATCGTGTCCTTCGGCACCAACGAGGCGCATGGTGCCACTCTTGATGAACGGACACATGCCGAGACCATGCAGACACTCACACAGCGCATTGTTGAACAGTGCCCTGGTGTGTGTTTCCTCTTCACGACGCCTCCTGGCAGTTACATCTCCCAGCGCACAGGCAGTTACACCACTGGATCGGGAAAGCGTAAGCGTACACATTACACCACCACCAAGGTGCCCAATGCCAACACCGCCAATGTGGCACGCAGCATCGTCAACTTTTGTCAAGCACATCGCATGGCTGCATGGGACATCTTCACCATCGCGGGTGGAACCACTTCCGCTTGCACGAACTGGCGCAATGCAGGACTGATGAACACCGATTGCATCCACTACCTCGCCACAGGCTACACCTTGCAGGGAAAACTGTTGGGTGAGGCCATCTACAAGGCATACTCAGGTACGGCTGTGTCAGGAAGCCAGACACGCATGATGCACGGTTCCACGCCCAAGGAGCAGAAACCATATAAAACGGTAAAAGGATTTTAGAATACAGAAAGAATTGAATGACCGGCATATTTGACATAGACTTTTCACGCCTCTTAGAACAACTGCTCTACCAGCCCGAATCCCCGATGATTTTCTCATCGGGCATTTTCCTGTTCCTGTTCTTGGGGTTCACGCTCATCTATAACTGCCTGGGGAAGGCAGACACCCTTCGCATCCTTTTCGTCACGCTTTTCTCCTATTACTTTTATTACAAATCCAGTGGTCTTTTCTTTTGGCTTCTGGCACTTGTCACCACCAGCGACTACTTTATCGCCAAAGCCATAGGGGAAGTGGGAAAGGGAAAGTTGGGAAAGACCCTCGTTGCCCTCTCCCTTGTCCTGGACCTCGGACTACTCGTATTTTTCAAGTACACGAACTTCTTGGGCGAGACGCTTTGTACCTTGCTGACTGACTGCGGCTTTCAGGTCCCTTCCGTCATCAGCGGTTCCTATCTGCAGGGGGTTGTGTGGCAGCCACGCGACATTTTCCTGCCCGTGGGCATCTCCTTCTTCACCTTCCAGTCGCTCAGTTACACGATTGATGTCTATCGAGGCAACATCCGTCCGCTGAATCGATTGTTGGACTATGCCTTTTATGTCAGTTTCTTCCCCCAGCTCGTGGCTGGTCCTATCGTCCGTGCCCGTGATTTCATTCCCCAGATCCGTCGTCCGCTCTTCGTGTCCGACGAGATGTTCGGCACAGGCATCTTCCTCATCATAGCGGGACTCTTCAAGAAAGCCGTCATATCCGACTACATATCCGTCAACTTCGTGGAGCGCATCTTCGACCAGCCCGACCTCTACAGTGGTCTTGAGAACCTTCTCGCGGTCTATGGCTACACGCTCCAGATTTACTGTGACTTCTCTGGCTACTCCGATATGGCCATAGGCATTGCCCTCCTGCTTGGATTCCAGTTCCCCAAGAACTTCGACAGTCCTTACAAGTCAAGTTCCATCACCGAGTTCTGGCGTCGTTGGCACATCAGCCTTTCTTCTTGGCTCAAGGACTACCTTTACATCTCCATGGGAGGAAACCGTCACGGCAAGTTCCGCCAGTACTTCAACCTGCTCATGACCATGCTCCTTGGTGGACTCTGGCACGGTGCCTCTCTCAATTTTATCCTTTGGGGTGGCTTCCATGGTCTGCTCCTCTGCATCGACAAGATTTGGCATTCCATCTGCCCTTTGTTTAGTCCTCTGACCTATTTGCCTTCTAAACAAAATCCGAAGGGTGAGAGACATCCATTGCTTGGGCTGGTGGGCGGTCTCATCACCTTCCACTTTGTGGCTGCGCTTTGGGTGTTGTTCCGTGCTCCATCCTTTGGCATTGCTGAGCAAATCTTCCATCAGATCTGGTATAAGTTCGAGCCGCAGATATTCCTGCAATGGTGCACCTCTTACAAGGCGGTCGCCTTCCTGATGCTGCTTGGTTACATCCTTCATTTCATGCCAGAGTTCCTCTCAGTCAAAGCAAAAGACTTTGTTACTCGTTGTCCGCTGGTAGTCAAGGCACTCCTCATTGTCATTCTCGTCTGGATTGTCATTCAAATCAAATCCAGCGATGTGCAGCCTTTCATTTATTTCCAGTTCTAAGAGGGTGCAAAGGTCATTGGCGTGAAT
>CADCQH010000062.1 GCA_902803605.1 uncultured Bacteroidales bacterium
ACATCAACTTGAAAAGATAAGGAAAGAATTATGTCCGACCCCATAAAAGTAAGTGAAGTGACAGCGATGCTGCGCCAGCAACTCGCTAACATCGACAACGAAGAGAACACCCTCGGCAACGAGACGGAGGTGGGTACCGTGCTGACCGTCAGCGACGGTGTGGTGCGTGCCTACGGACTCCGCAACGCTGAGGCTGGCGAACTTCTGGCTTTCGACAATGGCATGGAAGCCATCGTGATGAACCTTGAGGAAGACAACGTGGGCGCTGTGCTTTTAGGACCTACCGACAACATCGAGGAGGGGGACACCGTGAAGCGCACAGGACGCATCGCCTCCATCGCCGTCAGCGAGGGGATGGTTGGACGTGTGGTCGATACCCTCGGACATCCCATCGACGGATTGGGTGCCATTCCGGGCGACACCTTCGATATGCCGCTGGAACGTAAAGCCCCAGGGGTCATTTTCCGTCAGCCTGTGAACGAGCCCCTGCAAACGGGTCTGAAGGCTGTCGATGCCATGATTCCTATCGGTCGAGGACAGCGCGAACTCATCATTGGTGACCGCCAGACGGGAAAGACGGCCATCGCCATCGACACCATCATCAACCAACGAGCCAATTACGAAGCTGGCAAACCAGTCTATTGCATCTATGTAGCCATCGGACAGAAAGGTTCCACCGTTGCCACGATTGTCAACACCCTCAAGCAAAAAGGGGCGATGGACTACACCATCGTGGTCAGCGCCACTGCCAGCGACCCTGCCGCCATGCAGTATTACGCACCTTTTGCTGGAGCCGCCATTGGCGAGTATTTCCGCGACACTGGCCGTCATGCCCTCGTGGTGTATGATGACCTCTCCAAACAAGCTGTCGCCTACCGTGAGGTTTCGTTGATTCTGAAACGTCCTTCTGGCCGTGAAGCCTACCCTGGTGACATCTTCTACCTCCACTCCCGTCTCTTGGAGCGTGCTGCCAAGATCATTGCCCAGCAGGAGGTGGCAGAACAGATGAACGACCTGCCCGACTGCCTCAAGGGGAAAGTGCGAGGCGGCGGTTCTCTCACAGCCCTGCCCATCATCGAGACGCAGGCTGGCGACGTGTCCGCCTACATTCCCACCAACGTCATTTCCATCACCGACGGACAAATATTCCTCGAGACAGACCTTTTCAATCAAGGTATCCGACCCGCCATCAACGTGGGCATCTCCGTATCACGTGTCGGTGGCAATGCCCAGCTGAAAGCCATGAAGAAGGTGGCAGGCACACTGAAGATTGACCAGGCACAATATCGTGAACTGGAATCCTTCTCCAAATTCGGCAGCGACATGGATCCTGTCACCGCCTTCACCATCGACAAGGGACGCAAGAATGCCCAGTTGCTCATTCAGAAGCAATATCAACCCATGCCCGTGGAGGAGCAGATTGCCATCCTCTATTGTGGCACTCATGGACTGCTGCGTGACATCCCAGTGGAAAAGGCACGCGACTTTGAGGCAGCCTTCCTTGACTTGCTCCGCACCACCCATCAGGACGATGTGCTCACACCGCTCAGTCAAGGCAAGATTGATGACAACATCACTGCCATCATTGAGCAAACGGCAGCCCACATCAAATTGTAAACTGTAAATAGTAAATCGTAAAATTGTAAATTCCCTTGTCTTCCCTCAAAGAAATAAAAGGTCGCATCGCGTCCATCCGGAACACGCAGAAAATCACCAGTGCCATGCGCATGGTGGCAAGCGCCAAACTCCATCATGTGCAAGGCATGACGGAAGCATTCCTGCGCTATAAGGACCAACTGCAGAAGATCGTTGACTGTTTACAGTTGAGAGATGACGATTCCGTGTGGACAGATGATCAGCAAGGCGACAGCCAACCCTCGAACCTCAGCCATCAACCATCAACCATCCACCTTCAACCATCCACCATCCTCCTCATCCCCATCTCCTCCAACAGTGGCCTCTGTGGTGCGTTCAACAGCAACATGACTAAAGCCACCCTGCAACGTATTCAGGAACTGGAAGCACAAGGTAAGGAGGTACGCCTGTTGCCCATCGGCAAGAAGATAGCCCACGAGCTGAAGAAAACCGGCAAGGACTTCAGCGCAGACTTTGTGGACATGCTGGACAAGATTGAAAAGAGCAATGACTATACAAATGTGGAAGCATTGGTAGCATATGCGAACGGACTCTATCAACGCAAGAAAATAGACAGCGTGGAGTTCCTCTACCATCATTTCAAGTCGATGGGCACCCAAGTCATTCAAACAGAAAGGATGCACATTGACCCTAACATTAACACTAACCCTAACATTAACACTAACCCTAACATTAACCCTAACCCTAATAACATTGACTCTAACCGTGAGCTGACCCCTCAAAGCGATTCCGCCGCTTTGTCCTCCCCCTCCACCCTCAACGCTCAACCCTCAACATTCCTCACCGAGCCATCCCCCCAGGAGCTCCTCGTCTCCCTCCATCCACGTCTGCTCAATGCCCAGGCCTACAGCATCCTGCTCGACTCCCTCACCAGCGAGCACGCCGCCCGCATGATGGCCATGCAGACCGCCGATGACAATGCCAATGACTTGCTGAAAGAACTCACCTTATTATACAACAAGACCCGTCAGCAAGCCATCACCAATGAATTGATCGACATCATGTCTGGGAAGGGCGTCCAGAAGTAGTCCAAAGACTGATTTGTCCATTTACTTGTCACCTCACCACTGCTCTTGAAAGTAACAGAACCTTCCGCTTCTATAAGATTTCTGTCACAGTGACATTCTTTATCAGAAGTTCAAAAATGCGAAACTTCAGTAAAGTAAAAAGTAATATATATCGTTTTACTCGGTAATATATATTGTTTTACCAAGTAATATATATGGTTTTACTTTTAAAGAACTATACTTTTCCTTTTGGCATTGTGCTCACTTCATCAAACGTTGGCTTCGCCCAAGTTACTCGCGTTCGACAATACCAAACAAAAATAGGCTTTTTCTTTTGGCATTGTGCTCACTTAATCGTAACTTTGCACGCTTTTTCCAACACAAACGAGGCATGGTATTTGACAAGTACGAACAACTGAGTGAGGGTGCACAGCGACTGCTGGGCTTTTATGTGCATATAGGATATGGTTCCAACAAGCGGATGGATGAACACATCTATCTTCTGAAGCAGTATTGTTTTGCGGCTTTCGACGGCAAGGCGGCACTGCAGGAACTGACGCAGCAGGGCATCTTTATACAGGAAGGGAAGGACTGGTACACCAATATGCCACGCTATGCGGTGAATACCGACGATTTTGTCCTTGCCCTATGGTATCTGTTCGAATGCCGCAAAGACCTGCTGCTGGCCTACAAGAGGTTGCAGCATCTCAGCGGTCAGACGTACCTGTTCGTGCGCCATGCCGTGAAAGAGTTGGTGGAAAGCGGTTACCAGCAGTGCAGCAGTGCCCACACGATTGGGAAAGACCAGGTTCATCTTTTTTATTGTGTAGCGACGGAAGCCCGTTTCCAGCCTTTGTTCGGGAACTTGTCCGCCGAGTCGTTTCTTGAGTTTTTCGGACATGCCGGCGACTACTTCATCAATCACGACCAGGTGGTGGACACCACATTAGTGCTCACCGTCATCAGCCACTACAACGCCATCACCGAGTCTGCCCGATGCCGTCTGCAGGCGGAGATTGAACTATACGAATACATCGCCACGGGACAAGTTCCTTCGGCAGGCATCTTCTCCAACATCTCTGCCGGCTACCTGCTGGGAGCCTTGCGCAACCTCTGCGCCAACAAACCCTTCGAAGCGGCTAAGTGGTTCGATATGGCCCTGAAGACGCAAGTGAAGGAGGGCGGCGTGAAGGGGTATTTCACGAATGGGGTCAAGACCTTCTATCTGGTGCTCGCCTATATGGCTGTGGCGGCAGTGGGGAATCAGGCAGGAAACAACGAGCAGAAGACTGAAGAGAGCAGACTGCAGATGGCTAAGGCCTGCCGCACCCGTCTGAAGGAGTTGGTGGCCAACATGGAGGTGAGGATGAGCCCTGAGATGCAGGCTGCGAGAGTGCTGGCCGAGGATTTCTGCAACATCAGCATCTCCCTGCATCGGGAACAGGTGCTGAAGATGTATGAAGACAGCACCAATGGCAATCTACCACCCATCTACCGCCATATCGCCTTCCTGCTGGCCAACTATATGGGCTACCCCACCGTCAACATGGACATCAACAACTGCATCCCCAATCTTGCCTTGCTACAACATGAGATGTCGAAATACCTTCCTTTCTATGACTACGAACGGGAATCGCTCCGTCATAAGTTCGGCAGCCACCCCACCCTCGTGAACATCTACCACAAGGCTGAATGGGAATCGGTGCTCGAAGGGTTGATGGACGAGGCTGATGACAACAGACCGACAGAAAACGAGACAGACACCCGTCTCATGTATGTCCGTGAATCGCCTGATTCCCATGCCATTCAAGTGAGGGAGCAGACCCGACTGAAGAACGGTGCATGGGGCAATGGCAAACGGTTGAGCGAAGCCCGCTACAAGAAAGGAGAGATAGAATATATGAACAATGCCGACCGCCGGATATTGGCACGGCTGAACCACAGCGAACATTGGGAACTGCAATTGGAGCACGTGATTGAGGAGATGGTGGATGAGAGCCGCCTGTATGTGGGTCGCACAGCTCCATTCGAACTGGTGAAGGTGGATCGCGACAAGCCCTATCTGATGGTGGAGAAGGAGGATGACCGCTTTGTGGTGAAGTCGAACGTGCCGTTAGGGAAAATCCAAGACGACATGGTGATTGTGGAAGACTCTCCCACACATTACAGCCTCATCGACATTCCCAACGAGATTCGCGGTTACTACACCAAACTCCTGCAACTGGGCAGTCTTCCCCTCGAAGCAGAACCCACCCTGCGAAGCCTCTTGTCCAAGATTGGCGGCAAGGTGGAACTGCACTCGTCGCTCATCGAGGGTGGCAGTACCCTGCCCCTCGTAGATGGGCAATGGAGCGTCGGCTTCAAACTCAGTCCCAAGCAGGCAGGCAACTGGGAGGTGGAAGTCTTTGCACGTCCCCTGCCTGGAGGCCGCAAGGTTTTCCGTTTAGGCTTGGGCGATGAAATCATCATAGACGAGAGTGAGGAAACGGGACGTGTACGAGTGAAGCGCAATTTGGCGATGGAACGACAGAACCGTGAACTGGTGAGACATTTTTGGAGCAGCCAGCATGAGGAGTTCAGGGAGAAAGACCTATATTCGCCTGAATTCATGCTCGAACTGGTGCAGATGATCCAGGCACAGCCCGACACTTTCTTTGCAGAATGGCCAGAAGGCCAAGGTTTCAAGATTCGATCGTTCGCCAAAGGGACGAGCACGTGGAGCGGCGTGCTGAAGCAGCGCGGACAATGGTTCGACATTGAAGGGAACGTAGATATCGATGAGCAGACACGCATCAGTATCAGCGAACTCTTGGAACTGGTGGGCAAGAGTAAGGGAAAGTTTGTGAAGATTGGGGACGGTGAGTTCCTGGCGCTGAGCGAAAAACTGAAGAAACAGCTGATGGCACTCGATGCCATCGCCAACCGTGAACGTGGCAAAATCAAGATTTCTCCTTTCAGTGCCGCCCTGATGGGCGATGACCTCCTGCACGGAGAACTGACGTTGGAAATGGACGAGAAATTGCAGGAAATCAGACAGCGCATCCTCGATGGCTCCAACTACAGTCCAGCCATTCCCCAAGAACTGAACGCAACCCTACGTCCTTATCAGAAAGACGGCTTTCTATGGATGTCGCGCCTGAACAGTTGGGGTGCTGGCGCCCTGTTGGCTGACGACATGGGTTTGGGCAAGACTATCCAGACCATCACCTTCCTCCTGCTGAAACAGCACGAAGGGCCTTCCCTCGTCGTGGCACCAGCCTCTGTTGCACCCAACTGGAAGACGGAATTGGAAAAGTTCGCCCCCACCCTGAACGTGCAGATTCTCAACTTCGCCGCCGACCGTCAACAGACCATCAGAGATGCCAAGGCGGGCGACGTGATTGTGACCACCTACGGCATCCTGCTGAGCATTCAGGATGACATCACCCAGAAGCATTGGAATGTGGCATGTCTGGACGAGGCACATATCATTAAGAACCGTGGTGCTAAAACGAGTGCGGCAGCCATGAAGATTCAGGCAGACAACCGCGTGATGCTGACAGGTACCCCTGTGCAGAACCATTTGGGCGAGTTGTGGAACCTCTTCCAGTTCGTCAACCCTGGTCTCTTAGGCAGTTACGAACATTTCTCGCAGAAATTCATCATCCCCATTGAGGGTTACAAGGATAAGGAGAAGCAGGAGCAGTTGGAACGCATCGTACACCCCTTCATGCTGCGCCGCACGAAGCAGGCTGTGCTGAAGGAACTGCCCGAGAAGACGGAAATTTACCACAGCGTCGAACTCAGCAAGGACGAACTTGCCATCTATGAGAGCATCCGCATCCGTGCCGAGAAGATGTTGGAGGCGGCTGGCTCCGACATCGACATGCATGTCTTGGCAGAAATCACCCGACTGCGCCAGGCGGCATGCAGCGCACAACTCATCGAACCCAAATGGACGGGCGAGTGCTCGAAAATAACCTCGTTGGTCGAACTCCTGCAAGGCGTCATCGAGGGAGGCAACCGTGCGTTAGTGTTCAGCCAGTTTGTCAGTTTCTTCGATATTGTCAAGAAAGAGCTCGACCGTTTGGGCATGAAATACTTCTACATTGACGGCAGTGTGCCGATGAAGCAACGTACAGAAATGGTGAATGCCTTCCAGCAAGGAGAGAACCCACTCTTCCTCATCAGTCTCAAAGCTGGCGGTTTGGGACTGAACCTGACAGGAGCCAACTATGTGTTCCATCTCGACCCATGGTGGAACCCAGCCATCGAACAGCAGGCAACCGACCGTACCTACCGTATCGGTCAGAACCGCGCCGTGACCGTTTATCACCTCGTGAGCAAGAACACCATCGAAGAGAAAATTATCCGTCTGCACCAGACAAAACGTGACCTTGCCGAGAACATTTTGGCAGGAACAGACGTCAGCCACAAGCTTACAGGCAAAGATTTACTCGAAATGGTTGCCAAATAGAAGAATTATTCGTAACTTTGGCACATCTTTCACATCGAACAGATATTATTGACTAATTAACATATTAACAACTCATTAACGACTAACTATCCATTTATGAAAAAGTTCATTCTCACCTTCCTCCTCTTGACGTTGGCAACTCTTGGTTTCGCCCAGCGTTTCACCGACAAGCTTGACCGTGGACTCGTAGCTGTGCCCAGTGGCAATGGCAATCTCGTCAGCTGGCGTGTACTCGGCGAGGAATACTACGATGTGACCTACAACCTCTATTGCAATGGCACGAAGATAGCCGAAAACCTTCTGGTTTCTAACTACACTCACGCTTCAGGTAATGCTTCCAGCAGTTATCAAGTGGCACCTGTGGTGCGTGGGGTCGAACAGAAGAAAAGCAAACCCGTGACGCGCTGGAATAACGGCTACTTCGACATTCCGGTTGCCAAAGTATTGGACCGCAACGGGAATGATGTGACTTCCCTATATATCATCAACGACATCTCCTTAGGTGACGTGGATGGTGACAGCATTGTGGAGTTTATCGTGAAGCGCAACTATACAGGCGGCGACCTCCTCAGTACCTCCAACACCACCAAGTTCCACCATTACGAATGCTACAAGCTTGACGGCACACGCCTCTGGTGGATAGACCTGGGTCCCAACCTCATGTCAGGTCCCGATGAGCAGTGGGATCTCGTCAGTTATGACTGGGATATGGATGGAAAAGCAGAGTGCCTCATGCGTGGTGCTGACAACATGATTATTCATGCCGGCGACGAGAACGGCACCGTCATCAAGGTGGGCAACATGAACTACGTGTCTCCCCGTGACGAATATACACGTAATGGTGCCGAATATCTCCTCTACATGGATGGTGAGACAGCCATTCCCTACGATTTTAACGCTGCTGCCACCACATACACCCCGATGGAATATCCTCTGCCTCGTTTTGAGGCTAACGAAACCGACTATGCTGCCGCATGGGGTGATAACGACACAGGACACCGTTCCTCCAAGCATTACTTCGGTGCCCCCTACCTTGACGGAAGGAAGCCCAGCATTTTCTTGGGACGTGGTTGCTACACCCGACACAAGATGTGTGCATTGGACGTTGACCCAGCCACCCATCAGCTGACCCAACTTTGGCGTTGGGACACATACTCAGGCAACAGCCCGTGGTTTGGCAATGGTTTCCACAACTTCACCATCGGTGATGTCGATTGGGACGGAAGAGACGAAATCATCTTTGGTTCCATGATGATTGACGACAATGGCAAAGGACTCTGCACTACAGGACTGGGGCATGGTGACGCACAGCATTGCGCTGACCTTGACCCTTACCGCAAATACGCAGAGCAGTTCATCTGCAATGAAACCAGACCAGCCTGTACCTTCTACAACGCCACTACTGGCGAAATCTACTATCGCTACGTATCCTCAAATGATGACGGACGTGCGCTCTGCGCCAACTTCTCCAACGACTATGTGGGCAGCATAGGCAGAACCACCCAAACTGGCATTGTCTCCACCGTGAAGGATTTGGAGGTGGCAGATAAACCTGGCGGCACCAACGACGCACTCTTATGGTCACACCTCAACCAACGTATCTATTGGGACGGTGACCTCTGCGACGAGGTGTATGATTCTCCCGGCAGTGCCGATGAGGGACGCGCTGCCGCCATCTACAAGTATCCCTCTGGACGACTCTTCAACTCAGACAATTGCCTGACCATCAACGGAAAAAAGAACAATGCCTGTGCTATTGCAGACATCTTTGGCGACTGGCGCGAAGAAGTGGTGATGCGTACAGCTGACAATAAGAACATTCGTATCTTCACAACCCCTTACCCCACAACCTACCGCATCCCCACCCTGTGGTCTGACCATCAGTACCGCAATGCCATGGTGACTCAACCCATTGGGTACAACCAGCCTCCCCACAAGAGCTACTTCCTTGGTGAGCTGGAAGGCATCACGCAGGCTCCGCCGACCAATACGATGCTGGGACGCACAGAAGTGGCCAACAATGGCGAAATCACCACCACGGATCAGCATCTCATCGTGTGTGAGACCAATGACACGAAGGTGACAATCCAAGACGGTGCATCCCCCTACATCGTGACTTTCAATGTTCCTTCCCACGTGCAGGGAAATGCCGTCGGCAACACGTCCTCAAAACCTGCCCCGACATACCAATACTTCACCTGTGAGGTGACAGGCGGTGCCCTCACTGGTGCTACCCGCCTCGTGAAGCAAGGCGACGGTATGCTGAAACTGCCCAAGGTGAACATGACCTATACGGGCAACACCGACATTTGGGCTGGTGTCGTGGAATTTGACGGAACCCTCAAGCATTCCCCGCTATGGCTCAACCGTTTTGCCGAACTCAACTCCGACGGCGGCGAGTTCCAAGACATCAAGGCTGACTATGCTTCCATCATCCGTCCGGGCGGAGCCAACAAAACCGGAACCATCACCGTAGATGACACATATACGATGGACTTCGGTTCACGTCTCATCCTCGACCTCTATTCTGAAGGAATCCAGGCAGACAAAGTCATTACCCACAAACTGAACGTCAAGAGCAAACTGGGCGACCAGACGTGGATGAACTATGGTCCCAAGTACCTGCAGCCTGTCATTGAGGTGGTGGAACACTGCAAGGATGGTGCCCAAACCCTCGAACCAGGCAACTACGTCATCGGTCAGGTGGATGAAGTCGAGGGTTCTCTCAACGACATCAAGATTGAAGGTGTGACCACCCACAGCGCAACCCTGATGGTTGATAACCAGAAACAGCTGATTCTCCGTATCAGGACTTTGCGTCAGGCCAATGAGATTGTATGGACTGGTGATCTGTCCTCAACCTGGGACTTTGCCAAGACCGACAACTTCTATATAATAGATGATGAGTCCAAGGCAGCTGACTCCTTCGTGAAGGGCGATGTGATCAACTTCACCGATGAGGGTGCCCAAACCGGCATCATCATCACTGAAGATCTTGATCCCAAGACTTTCAAGGTGACGGCATCCAAGGATTACAACTTCTCTGGCAACGGTTCCATCACCTCCGGCGCTTTGGTGAAGGAAGGCAAGGGCATCCTCACCATCTCCACCGAGAACACCTATACGGGCGGCAATGTACTGAAGGGCGGAACCGTGGTGGTTTCCTCGCTCTCCAACGAGAACAAGAAGACAGGCAACCTTGGTGGTGTGACCACTTCGGCTGACAGATTCACGATGGAGAATGGCGCTGTGATTCAGACGGCAGCTTCCGTCACCAACGGCTCGCCCATCAAGTTCGTGGGTGAGCAAGGTGGTGTCATCAGTTGCGATGCCAACAAGGACTTCATCCAGAACCAACCCTTCTCAGGCACCGTTCTCACCAAGAAGGGGACTGGCTGGCTGAAGACATACGCCAACGGAGCAAGCCTCAACAGAGCCATCATCGTGGGTGGAGCCATTGACAACCACGCAGGAAATGCTGCCAAGGTAGTCGAATTCCAAGGTGGAACGCTCAATGACGGCGTAGGCACCAACAACGAACTGTACATCCCTGCCAAGAAAACAGGTACGTGGAATACCGCCAACCGTTCAACTTACACAAACAAGATAACAGGCGAAGGTACACTCGAGATTCACTGTGCTGGAGAACAAGGCAACGGTTGGGTGGCAACACGCACTCCGCTCCAGCTCAACCTCTCTGCCTTCCAGGGCACCATCGTGCCGTATGCCTCCATTGTTGCCGACAAGCGTTTCACGCTCGACACCAGCAACGGTTCGGCTGACTGCACCTTTAATATACCTGAGAATGTCATCGTGCAGAACTCAGGCAAGACCTTCCGCATCGGTAACTTGACAGGTAAGGGTACGTTAGGCGGTTTCTGCTC
>CADCQH010000063.1 GCA_902803605.1 uncultured Bacteroidales bacterium
ACCAGCACGACGGCACACGTCGATGGGTCCAAGGGCTTCAACCTCTTCGAAGCCTGTTGCGAGAAATGCGTAAATCATTGTTATTTACAATTTGACAATTTACAATGTACAATTTAATGAACCTACCTCAATTTGAACTGGTAAGTAATGGTGCCGCTTTCCGTCTTGTCTCCCTCTGAGAACCTGGATTGCTTGGCAGCGGCCAAGGCAGCATTCTTGAGGGCTGTGGACGTGGTGGTGCTGCGAGTCACAGTAGTGCTGGTGACTGCACCTGATGGGCTCACCTGAATGGAGACCACAATGGTACCCTCGCTGTTGGGGTCGGCATAGTTGGGTCTCGCCAGATAGACGACCACACGATTACCCACCTTGGCTGTGGTGCCTGTACCCAAACCACCTGTACCTGTCGTAGCGCCTGTGTTGCTGTTTCCGTTGGGTGAACCTTGTGCACCATTTCCCTGAGTATTTCCGCTGCTGCCCTTATTGCCAGCATTGCCAAAGGCTCCTGCCACACGATTGTTGGCTGCTGCAGCGGCCTTACGGTCGGCTTCTGCTTTCCTGCGAGCCTCTTCTTCTGCCTTCTTACGAGCGGCTTCCTCTGCGGCCTTCTTACGAGCGGCTTCCTCTGCGGCTTTCTTACGAGCAGCTTCTTCTGCTGCCTTCTTGCGAGCAGCTTCTTCTGCAGCACGTTTTTTGGCGGCTTCCTCTGCAGCTTTGCGCTTGGCTTCGGCTTCCGCCTTGATTCTTGCCTCCTCTGCGGCTTTCTTTTTAGCCTCTTCTGCTGCCTTCTTTTTGGCTTCCTCCGCTGCCTTTTTCTTGGCTTCCTCTGCAGCGATGGACTTCTCCTGATCTTGAGTCATCAGGGGTTTGGCTGGTTGAGGTTTGGGCGCAGGCGTCGGCTTGGGCGCAGGAGCAGGTTGTGGTGCTGGAGGAGGAGCCACAGGAACGGGTTCTGCCTCAGGCTCATCCGTCTGCGTCTCTTCTCCTTCGAGGGTGTTGGAAGCGGCTTCTTCGGCAGGCAATCCGCCAAGGTCTTCACCACCAGCATCCTCGACCATTCCAAGCAGTACAGGCACACCATCCTCCTTGTCCTTGTCAGGATGCGCCACAGAGAGCGTCAGGACGGCAAGGAGGAGAACCAGGGCAACATGCACCAGGAGCGTGACGAGTCCTGCTTTCAGGTTTTTCTTTTTGTTATCTTCGGTCATAAGCAAAGTTCAAAGAGGTCATTCTCTGTCGGATGGCGGCCGTGTGGCCAACACCATCTTGAAGTGGTTGTCGTTGGCGATGCTGAGAATCTCCACGATATTCCTGTAAGGCACAGCCTCATCAGCATAGAGCGAAACGAAGAGTTCTGTGGAATCCGTCACCTGGGCATTCAGCACCTGTGGAAGTTCTTCCAGCGTGACCGGTTCCTCCGTCTCATTGCCAGCAGCGGCATAGAGGTTCAGGTCTTTATCAATCACCACCCTCGCTGTCGCCTTCACCGTGGTCTGCTTCTTGCCTTGAGGCAGGAGCACCTTGATGGCATTGGGCGACACCATCGTGCTCGTAATCATGAAGAAGATGAGCAGGAGGAAGATGATGTCAGTCATGGACGCCATATTGAACGTCGGACTGACTTTGGTACGTCTCTTGAACATAGGCTACTCCCCTTCGCTGACAATGTCCATGAATGTAAGTGACTTGGCCTCTATCTCATTGACCACGCCGTCAATCTTCGCCACCAGGTAGTTGTAGCCGAAGAGAGCGATGATGCCGACAGCCAAACCGCCGACAGTGGTGATCATGGCCTGATAGATGCCACCTGAGAGGAGGCTGATGTCAATATTGCCCCCAGCATTGCTCATCTGCCAGAAGGCTTCGACCATACCAATGACAGTGCCCAAGAAACCAATCATGGGCGCTCCACCAGCAATGGTGGCCAATACTGGCAGACGCTTCTCCATCGTAGCAATTTCAAGGTTACCCGTGTTCTCGATGGCCGTCTGAATCTCAGCAGCAGGTTTTCCGATACGGCTGATGCCACGTTCAATCATACGGGCAGCGGCTGTATTTGTGTTACGGCAATAGTTGATGGCCGACTTCACATCGTTGTTCTTCATGTAGTCACGAATGCGGTCCATGAAGAGTTTGTCGTCCTTGCCAGCACTGCGGATGGCGAGGAAACGCTCTACAAAAATATACACGGCAATGACCGAAAGGACTGCGAGGACAATCATAATCCAACCACCTTTCGATGCAAGTTCAAGAATGCTGAGTTCTTCCATAATGTGTGAGGTGTTAGTATAAAAATATCAATTAGGAGTTATTTTCTGCGCTCAAGACACTCTTTATCAAATTAAAAGATGTACCTTTGCACTGCAAAAGTACAACATTTTTCGTACACCACACAAATAAAAACTCTTAAATATGACTAAAAAGCTGAAGTTTGCCCTCTTTGGCAACGTACATCAGGAGCGAAAGAGTGCTGCCGTGCAAAAATTCTTTGCGATTGCAGCCGAACGGAAAGCCGAACTTGCAATGCCTGAACCGTTTCATGTTTTCCTGAAGGAGAACCTGAAGATTCATGTGCCAAACTGTGAACTCATCAAGGACAACGACTTCACAGCCGACTATGTGGTGTGCATGGGGGGCGACGGCACCTTTCTGGATGTGGCAAGCCGTGTGGGCGACAAGGAGATTCCCATTATCGGCATCAACACGGGCAGATTGGGCTTCCTGGCCAGTTTCTCGCCCGACCATATCGAGGAGACGATGGCTGACATCTACGAAGGGAACTTTGGCGTGGAGGCACACAGCGTGCTGAACATCTCATGCGATGAGATGGAACTGAAGGACTACCCTTTTGCGCTGAACGAGATTGCCATCCTGAAACACGACATCTCGTCCATGATTTCCATCCACACGGACATCAACGACGAATACCTGACCACCTATCAGGCGGACGGACTCATCATCGGCACTCCTACAGGAAGTACAGCCTACTCGCTCAGCGTGGGAGGCCCCATCATCGTGCCTCAGAGCGACACCATCAGCCTCACGCCTGTGGCTCCTCACAGTCTGAACATGCGTCCGCTGGTGCTGTGCGACAACAGCGAAATCTCCCTACGGGTGGAGAGCCGCAGCCACAGTTTCCTCATCTCGCTCGACGGACGCAGCCAGAGTTATCCTGACAACATCCACCTGCGCATCCGCAAGGCTCCCTACAACGTCAGAGTGGTGACACGCCAAGGCCAGAGTTTCTTCTCTACGCTGAGAAAGAAAATGATGTGGGGAGCAGACAGCAGAGGGTGATGAGAGTTTAGAGTTGAGAGTTGAGAGTTTAGAGTTTAGAGGTGAAAATCAATAAGACGAAATATTCAACAAAGGAAATCCTGCTGTGGTTGTGGCGGCATCATAAGAGATGTCGGCTGCAAGCCCTGCTGAACGTGCTGATTGGCTTGTCGATGGTGGGATTGGGTCTGTTGAGCGTGGACACCATCCGTTCGCTCACAGATATAGCCACCCATGCCAAGGAGGGCAGCATCATCTGGACAGCCGTCGTACTCGCTGTGGTGTTCCTGCTGGAAATGTGCATGCACATCGCTTCCACGTGGATCAGTTCCGTGTTGGGCGTGAAGACACAAAACCTGATGCAGCAGTTCTTCTTCCGCCAACTCATCAGAGGTAAGTGGCAGGGCATCGAGAAATACCACAGCGGCGATGTTATAAACCGCCTCTTTGGCGATGTGAACGACATCGTTGACCTGATGACAGACATCCTGCCCACCACAGTCATTGTCATCACACAGTTCATCGCTTCCTTCATCTATCTCTACGTGATGGACAGCACCCTCGCCCTCATCGTGGTCATCACCTCACCTATCTTCGTGCTCCTCTCACGTGTCTATTTCCGCCGTATGCGACGTATCGTGCGCACCATCAAGGACAGCAACTCTGCCATCCAGGCCATCATTCAGGAGAGCATCCAACACAAGATGGTCATCAAGGTACTGGGACGTGAGACCTCGATGGTGGACAAACTCGAACAACGCCAAAGCCTCCTGCGCAAGCAAATCAAGACACGGGCACGCTTCTCCATCCTTTCGAAGACCCTTGTCAACATCGGTTTTGCCGGCGCCTTCCTCATCGCACTCGTATGGGGACTCTTCCAGTTGCAGGCAGGACTCATCACAGTAGGTGTGCTGATGGCATTCACCCAACTCATCAACCGCATCCAGCGTCCCATGCTTGATGCAGCACGCCTCTTGCCTATCTTCGTCAACAGCATGACCTCATGCGAACGTCTGATGGAACTGGAGGAACTGCCATTAGAACCTGCAGAAGAACCCATCCTCCTGGATGGAAACGTAGGCATCCGATTCAACAACGTGTCCTATCAATACACCCAGCAAGGACGCACTGTCATCAAACACTTCTCCCACGACTTCCGTCCTGGTTCATTCACAGCCATCTTGGGCGAGACAGGAGCAGGCAAGACCACCCTCATCCGCATGATACTGGCACTCATCAGCCCTACGGAAGGAACGGCAGAAGCGTATGCTGACTCTAACGCTAACCTTAACTCTAACGCTAACCTTAACCCTAACGATAACCCTAACGCTAACGCTAAACCATCAGCCCTAAACCATCAACTCACCCCTGCCCTGCGCCCCAACTTCTCCTACATTCCACAGGGCAATACGCTGTTCTCAGGCAGCATCCGTGAAAACCTTCTCATGGGCAATCCAGAGGCGACGGATGAGGAGATACACCAGGCCCTTCATGTCGCAATGGCCGACTTCGTGTTCAACCTTCCTAACGGGCTCGACACCAAATGTGCCGAACAAGGCGGTGGACTCTCAGAGGGACAAGCCCAACGTATTGCGATTGCACGTGCCATCCTGCATCCATGCAAGGTGTTGCTGCTGGACGAAGCCACCTCCGCCCTCGATGTGGAGACAGAAAAAAAACTGCTTGAGAACATCAAGCAGCATTTTGCCAACAGCACCATCATCTTCGTCACCCACCGTCTGGCTGTGGTCGATTTCACCAGCGACGTCATCAAGATGGAACGACAAACATCATGAAGGTTTCCTGTTGATGCGAAGGCGCTAACTCTCCATTAGCACTACACCCTCTTTTTTCATACCATCTATCTTGATGATGAGCGGGTGGTCGAAACGGACATGACGCACATGCTCTGTTTCTTCTACGGCAGGCAAGGCATTCAGGACAGTCTGATTGTAGATGCCGTCATCCATGAAGTCATTGATGGTGAAGTAACCAACGCCCATACTGGTGAGGTTCTGGAAGAAGTGGGTTCCCTGACTGGGATCGACCCTGAAGTTGCGTAATCCAGCCTCGACAATCACTTTGGCTGCCGATATGTTGGGCCACTGGACAGGGATGCCCAACCATGAATCGCTGGAGCCCCAACGTCCTGGTCCCACCAACACATAGTTCTCGCCTCGCTGGAGGAAGCCACGATTGATACGCTCGATTTCCTCTGCTATGACAGAATTGTTGGCGGCTGTATAATCCTCAGTCTTCACATAGACCACATCATAGACATCGCTGACAACCCCATGTCCAATCGCATTGTGACTGCGCAACAGACAAGCATCATCGGCAATCAAGGTGATGTCTTCTTCCAACTGCATCTGGTTATCGACCATCGGACGAATCTGCAAGAGATAGAACTCACCTGTCTTGTCATCGTGGAGGTTGACGGCAAACTCTATCTCAACAGGACGAGCCATTTCCTTCTGCCCATAATAAAGCACCTTCTGGAGGAGTTCTGGAAGCGGGAACACGCCATTCTGCAACACGCCTGAGAAGGAGATAATCTTACGATTCTTTCCTTCGTAATAGCCATCATAGATACATTGGTCGTAAGGGTCGAAAGTAGAGACAATCCACTTCAAGGAGCCATCATGGTCAGCATCACGCACAGTGACACTCTTGAGGTTGAAAGCATCATCCACCTGGAACTTCAACGCACCACCGTTTCCATCCTTTTCGACCGTCTCCACGTCCAGAGCATAGAACTTGGTCTGCGTCTCCCTCAAAGCCACCTCCATCTCGCTCGTCTGCAACACCTTGTCTGGATGATGAGGACAGACACGCAGACACAGGCCGCCATCCACGATGTATTTGCCCAATCCCAAGGCCAGTTCCACAATGCCCTCTTCGGCTGTCTCATCGCCAATGGGATAGTAGTTGATGCTGCGACCCACACCTGAAATGGTGGGATAGAAGCCGCTCTCGTATTTCTGTCCAACCACCTCCTGAAGGATGACCGCCATCTTCTCTTGGTCAATCACATTGGACGTCGCCACCATATAGTCTTTCGATGCCTGATAGAACACGCTGGCATAGACACTCTTGATGGCATTGGAGAGCATCTCAAGCCGCACATACTTGTCGCTGGCACGAGGTATCATATAGGTGGAATAAATGCCTGCAAAGGGCTGATAGTGGCTGTCCTCCAACAAAGATGAAGAACGGATGGCCACAGGACCATTCACCACATCCATGAAGGACATGAGGTCGTCCGCCAGTTCTTCTGGCAAGCGTCCATGCAGGAAATGCTGCAAGATTTCCTCATCAGGAATGTCGGAAAGTGCCACCTCATAGAGGGAGTTGCTCTCCATGAAACGGTCGAAAATGTCCGTACAAAGCACCACCGTCTTGGGTATCTGCACAGAGGCGTTCTCAAACTCATTGAGGTCTGTACGACGCTTGATGATGTTATCAAGAAAAGCCAGACCTCTCCCCTTGCCGCCCAAAGAACCCTCACCAATGCGGGCAAACTGGCTGTAACTGTCAAAACGGTCACGATGGAAGATGGCGACAACGCCCTGATTCTTCATCTTTCGATAACTGACAATGGCATCAAAGATGTATTGGCGATGGGCATCGACATCGGTCTCCACCTTCCACGTAATCTTCTTCAAGAATTCAGCCACAGGGAAGATGGCACGTGATGAAAGCCAGCGAGACACGTTGTTGTGGCGCAAATGATAACTGAGAGAGTCTGCAGGAAGTGTGAATATGTTGTCTTGCAACTCCTTCAGATTATGGACACGTCCCACCTCCTCCATCGTGTCAGGATTACGGAAGATGAAGTCGCCAAAACCAAAATGTCTGGAAAGCAAGTCCTTGATGTCCTGATTGATTTTCTTGGAGTTCTTGTCAATGAAAGCCGCCTTGCATTGGTCAGCGTATGGTTTCTTGTCACTCTCGCTGGAATTGAGCACCAAGGGCACATATTCATCCACCTCACGAATGGCACGAAGCAATTTGAAACCCGCCAACTCGTCTTTCTCCTTACTGTCTGCCTTCATGGGAAAACGACAGTCGCTGATGACGCCCAAGACATTATCGCTAAACTTCGAATAGAGTGCCCAAGCCTCTTCGTAGGAACGTGCCAGAACAATCTTGGAACGTCCACGCATACGGAGCATCTCCAACTGCGAGTTCAATGCCTCTGTGGCAAACTCCAGACTCTGCTGCAAGACGAATTGATAGAGATTGGGCAGCAGGGATGAGTAGAATCGAATGCTGTCCTCCACTACAAGAATCATCTGCACACCAGCCGCAAGGTCGTTCTCCAAGTTCATCTTGTCCTCAATCAACTTGATGATGGAAAGCAACAGTTCTGTATTGCCCAACCAGCAGAACACATATTCAAAGACACTGAGGTCTTCATTCTCCATTCGTCGTGTGATACCATGCGAGAAGGGAGTGAGCACCACGATGGGCAATGCAGGAAATTCAGTCTTGATGCCTCGAGCAATATCGAACACATCATTGTTATCCGTACCAGGCATACAGATGACAAGGTCGAACTTGGTCCTGCCAATCAACCCTGCAGCATCCTCCTGAGAGGCTGCACGAAAGAAGCGAGGAGGATAACGCAGACCCAACTTGGCATATTCATCAAAAATCTTTTCATCCACACGCCCGTCATCTTCCAGCATGAACGCATCGTAAGGATTCGCAATAATCAGCACGTTGAACACGCGCTTCTGCATCAAATCCACAAACTTGGTCTCACGAAGCGTGGGGTATTTGTTCTCGACATTTGCCATAAAGAAAAATGTACAAAAGGTTATTCTGATTGCAAAGGTACACAAAATATCTGACCTCACAAAGGAATGTCCCAAAATTGCATGGAAAAAGAAAAAGGGCTCCGCCACAATTGGCAAAGCCCCCTTTATCATAGATTGAAAAGTCTTACGACATCACCTGGACGGTAGCTTGAGGAACCAAGGCTTGCCCACCATCTTGGTAGTCGTGCCATACTTCTCCTCAATGTAAGCTGGCATCGTGATGGTTTGGCCTATAGCCTCACCACCCATCTCCTGCATCTGATAGCGCATGATGTCATAGAAACGCTGGCCTTCGAAAACGCCTTCCAGTGCTTCTTCCTCGAGAATGAGCTGAGCAACACGAGCCTGACGCTTGGTGCGAATATCAGGAGAAGCAAGATACTCTGCGTTGTAAGAGTCAACGCTGTCTTTCTTCGCAATATTCACAGAGTCTGCCCATAGATTATATTCAATAGCCTCATTATAGGCCAAAGTATCCTCATGAGTGGAATTTCTGGTCAATCTTGGCACTTCCACCATTTCAAGAGGCTCATCATAGGTCTTCAAAGCACTTGTGGTCTCTTCATCATCAAGATAGTATAACTCATTATACTCAGTGTCACCACTACCCATAGAGTGAATACCTATCTGGAACATACCTCCACCTTCTGCCATACGGCGAGGATTCTGCTGATCCATAGGAACGATGTTCCAAGTAGAGAACACGTCTGAATTCCAGATAACAACCGTACCAGTCGTCTGCTTCTTCAGATCATCATCCGTAAACTTGGGTTCCTGAACAGTGAAGCCCAAAGAGGTGATGAGACAGAGGCGGTCGAACTCATCCTGAGAAATGATGCTGCGGTTGGTCATCGTATAGTAAGAAAGACCATATTTGAGGATTGCGAAAGCTGTCTCTGGGAAGCCAGCACGGTTCAACGCCTCAGCGAAGTGCAGATACAAAATAGTATTACGATAGAATGGGATGAAAGGCAAGTATTGCGCACCATTCGTCGTCGTTCCATATTTCTGGTTCAGATAATACATATTATTATAACTGCTGTTCTCGCGGCTATTCGTAGAATTATCCCTCACGTTGTCTGGACCATCTGTTATAGAATACAGACGAAGGTCACCCTCCATCGTCTTATAGTCAGAATAGAGGTTGGCATCATGCTCGCGATAGTACAACTCTGGGAAGCCACCACCTTCAAGAATCAACTGACAATAGTCCTGAGACTTCGAGATGTCCTTTGCACGCTGTGAGGCCACTACTGCAGGATAATAATTATTAGAGTCTTGTGAACAGAACACTCTTCTCAAATAAGAGACGGTACCATAGTACTCGGAAGTTTCCATTGGCAGCACACCTGCACAATCGTTTTCAGAAAAGTTCTGAGAGTACGATCCGCCTGGCCTTCTGCTCTCACGATTAGGCCAAGAAGCAAGACTATTACCTGTGCTGACCTCCTCGCTGGGGAAGGTGAAGTAATCATGGTACATACGGACAGCAGCTTCATAATCAGCCTGAGAACCCGTGTATGAGCCACGCCACAAATAGAGTTCTGCGAGCATAACACGAACTGGAATGGTCACATCCCTGAGAGAAACGCTGTTGAAAGAATAATTGCCATAACTTTGACGCAATTCGTCATTCTCTGATGCACGGAAATTAATCAGGTCGTTAATCATATCCGTTACGATAGTGACCATACCTTCCTTTTTGCCTGATGCCACAATATCCTCAGCAGCATCAGAGGTCAATACAGGAGTACGTATGTAAGGCACTTCGCCATAATTCTTGATGAGCTCAAGGTAACACCATGCACGGTAACACTTGGCTGCAAGAATTTCTTTCTCATAATACTTACGAGTACCTTGAGAGTTACGTAATGAGTCAACATATGCCAGATAGATGTTACAGCTGTTGATGACAGCATAGTAATCGGCTGGCTGGTTGTACACATTCGTAGCAGACACATTGTTAGCAGCCAGTTCCTGAATGTCGGCCGATGAGTGAAGTGGATCCACATCAACAAGGTCTGCTCTCACCTCACCCAACAGCACTGTACGGTCTGCCAGTTTCTGCATGCGCTTGATGATACCCATCATCTGATAAAGCGTGTCCTTTGGAGCGAGCTCTGTAGTTACAAGCGTGTTGTCTGCTGTAAACATGTCCTCGCATGACACTGTGGCTGTTCCGAGTCCAAGCAAAATCAAGCCACATTTTATAATAGATTTCATATTCATGTTTGATACAAATTAGAGGTTAATCTTAACACCAAGATGGAAACTGCGACCTGAAGAGAGGAAGCCAGCATCGATGCCTTGATACAAAACACTATTACCACAAGAAATTTCTGGATCTGTGCCCAAATACTTCGTCAGCGTGAGGAGGTTGTTGCCTGCTGCCCAAATAGTGAGACCCTGAATATACTCATTCTGGATTGGCACCTTATAAGACAGCGTCACATTCTTCAGTTTCAGATAAGAACCATCCTCAATCCAACGATCAGAGAAACGGCTGTTACCCATCGGATCAGAATAAGTAGCCTTTGGAATATCTGTCACCTGACCCTCTGTTGTCCATCTACGAGTTACAGCAGTGGTCTGGTTGATGAAGTTAGAGCCACCTTCCAATACGGCACGCTGATAGTTGTAAATATCATTACCCAAAGAATAGTTGAAGTTGGTTGCCAACGTCCAATTCTTTCCACAGTGGAGCTTCAAACTGATGTTACCAAAAATGTCTGGGTTGGGGTTACCAATAATGAAGCGGTCCTTCTCATTGATTTCACCATTACCATCCTTATCCACAAAGTTGACATCACCAGCAGAGAAGTATACTGGGTTGTTAGATGCATCACGGATGAACTTGCCATCAGCCTGAGCTGTTTCTGTATCCTTATATACGCCTGCAGTCTTATAGCCGTAGAATACGCCGGCACTCTGACCCACCTCAGACAGAATCGTACCATCATAGAGATTAGTCTCGAAGGAACCGACACCTTTTGGCAGACGAGTCAACTTGTTCTTGTAATGACCTACACTTGCACCCAACTCCATCTTGAAGTTCTTCTCGTCAATGATCTTCGCATTAAATGCTGCATCAAAACCTTCATTCTTCAATGCACCATCGTTGGTGTAATAAGTAGGAATACCAGCCACATAAGCCAATGTACCCAAAGTGATCAGGTTGTTGGTCTTAGAAAGGAAGTAGTTGGCTCTCAAGTTCAAACGATTATTCAGGAAATTACCCTCAACACCAAAGGTAAAGCGGTTGGTGGTTTCCCACTGAAGAGAAGAACTACCAATATTTGCCAAACCAAGAGAAGAAATTCTGTTACCAGCCAACATCTCATCAGACATGTAAGTCAGTGTTGCAGAGTTGTCCATTGCGTCGTTACCAACAGACTCAAAACCTGCATTCAGTTTCAACATGTTGACGCCACGACCTGGGTGGAACCACTCCTCGTTAGAGATAACCCATGCGCCCTGAATGGATGGGAAGAAGCCCCAGCCTACACCAAACATCTTCAGACCCGCATTCTTACCGAAACGAGAAGATGTTTCCATAGACAACTGAGCAGTCAGATAATACTTATCCATGTAGTTGTAATCCACATTAGCATAGTAAGACAAAGATCTCCAGTTTGTATCAGAACCTTCAATCTTTCTGTTTCTACTACCAACATTAGGAGTCTTGTCACTACCTGTGCCGTCAGCGAACAGATAAGAAGCTCTGTAAGTGTCGTTCAAGAAACGAACACCACCGAACAACTCAAGACGATGTGCACCATTGGGCAAGATTTTCCAATCGGCACGTGTATCAGAAGATACAGCATTGTGCTTTGCAAACATCGAGTATTTTGAGTTCTCCGTAGGATCCAAATTACCAGGCAGAGTGTATTCAGGCATACCAATGATAGGAGTGAAGTAACACTCGTCAAGGCTCTGAATGGTGTAGCTGAACTTCTCAGTCAGAGAGAAATCCTTAGTTGGTTCCCATGTAGGAGCGATGGACACATTGATCATCGTACAATCTGAATGGTTCTTGTTCTTTGCCTCACCATTTTCAAGGATTGCCACTGGGTTGGCGATCTGAGCTCTGGTCTGATTGATAGAACCCCAGACCTCATTCAGGTAGTCATCTGCATCGGCAATGAAGTTGGTTACCTGCCTATTCGTTGCAAAGTCATAAGGACTCAAGAACGGAGCCTTGATGTTAGCCAATGCACTGGGTGCTGCCAATGCCTGCAAGAACTGCTTATTTTCCCAACCATCGCTTCTCAAATCGCGTGTCACATTGGTGTAGCTGGCATCGAATTGAGTATAGAAACACTTGTTCAGCACAATATCCGTATTAAAACGAACGTTGAAACGCTGCATGTCATTTCTCTTCAAGGTTGATTTAGCATCGCCATAACCTACAGAGAGGTTGTACTGTGCAATGTCATCACCACCTTGGATAGAGATGCCATAGTTTTGAGTCCAGGCATTTCTGGTGACCTCTTTGTTCCAGTCTGTATTATTGTGATATACATTATAATAATAGTAGTCTGGTTCTGAATGCAAGAACTTGAACTCAGTCAGCGTCGTATTGGTTGTCTGCAAAAGGTTTGATGCAAATGAACGATACTGTCCTGCATTCATCAGTTCAAATTTCTTAGGTCTGAACTCCAAGCCGGCATTGATATTCACATCAATGCGAGTGGCCATAGAATGACAACGCTTGGTCTTGATGCGGATCACACCATTGGCTGCCTTAGCGCCATAAATGGCTGTTCCAGTTTTCAAAACCTCTACAGATTCAATGTCATCTACATTAATGGCCTGCAACAAATTGTTGAAGTAGCCAGTGTGCAACATTGTAGCATCATACATCATGTCATACACCACGCCGTCCAATACGATGAGTGGCATGGCATTTGAATTAAGAGAGTTCAAACCATTGATGAACATTGCCATACCTTCTGCAGGATTGGCAGAACGCTGAATGCTTCTGACATCAGCTCCCAAACGGTTCTGAATCTCCTGATCAATAGTCAGTGCCGGAGTGTTCACAAAGGCTTCTTCTGAAATACTCTTGCGTGCAGATGCAGATGTCGTGTAATCTTTCTTCAAGACATTGGACTGCAAATACACATTCACCCCACTGGTACGACCATTGATGGACACATTGTTCAAATTATAGCCCTCCAATCGAGCAGTAATTGCTGTAATAAACTTGGGGACATTAATAGTGTATTCACCATTCTCGTCCGTCATGGCTGTATAATACAAGTTGTTGAAAGCCTGAACTTGAACACCTGAAAGCGGTTCACCCGTCACAGCATCCACGACCTTACCCTTTACCTCAATAGTGGGATAAGTCTTAGCTGGCTTAATCTTTTTGATAGGCGCAGCAACCTCTGTTACCTCATCCTGTACTTCATCCTGTGCAACGGCAGGGAGTGCTGTTCCAAGGAAGAACATGAGTGCTGCGATTCCGTATTTATTGAAGTGCTGCATAACTATTTACGAATATTTAAAGTTG